>NZ_JACJNU010000016.1:0-141052 GCF_014849525.1 Microcoleus sp. FACHB-SPT15
TGCTTCTTGAGGATGTGATTCGATTCTTTCCAAAGGACTTGTCATTACTAGATGCACGGAATTCTTAATTATTCTTTCATCATCCCACAGCTTTTCTATTAAGGATAGGTCTAATGTAAACTTCCCTTAGTGTTAATCGGTTTAGGTGTTTTATTTTCTCTATACCTTCAGTTGCAAATTCCTGAGGAAGTCTTCTTCAGTGGCGATGCTGGTCCTAAGCTACTACTAATAAAGCAATTTGCTGAGGGAAGGCTTCAAGCTGACTTAGATTTGCCTGTAGAGTCGTGGGTACGCAACCTTTGGGATAAGGGATTATACCCATTTGCTCCACCTTTTACTTACGAAATAGATAATCGGTATTACATTCAATATCCTTTCATATATCCCCTCATTAGCGCTCCGTTTTATGCACTTTTTGGCTGGAGAGGCTTATATATTATTTCCTTAGTTTCAATCTGGATTATCTGGTGGAGGTTTTATGTTGTCTGCAAACGCTTTCGGCTAGGAGTTATTAGTACCTCTTTAGGGCTTGCTACTCTAATATTTGCTTCTCCCTTAACGCTATACAGCGCGATGTTCTGGGAACATGCGATCGCTATTTCCCTGGCTTTTTGGGGAATATCCATTATCCTAATTTCACCCTCACAAAATTTATCCAATAGGGAAGCTATATTGAGCGGTATATTGATTGGCTTATCTGTTTGGTTCAGACAGGAATTACTAAGCCTTGGATTAACTCTAATTGCTCTGTTTGCTCTTTCACCTAAACTGAATCTAGGTTTTAAGAGAAATACAGTATTCTTAATCAGCTTAATTTTAACAGTTACAGGTTTTCTTATAGTTAATACCATAGCCTATGGTCATCCTTTGGGAATTTACTCTTTTTCATTAGGAATTAGCACTACTGAAACTGATACAGCCAGCGCTAACTCTTATAAGCCAGTTATTACTGATAGTTTTAGTTTGATTGATAAAGCTTCAAGTTTTTTTATTGTCTTATTTGAATTGATTTTCCGTCTGTTCCGCTACCTGCCAATAACAGCCTTCTCTTTTTCTTATATTTTTCTAGTTTTACTGACTAACAAAGCAAAGTTAAAACCTAGCGTTAAATTCACATTTTTACTAGGACTACCCATCCTTTTTTCAGTTCCTCTCGTAGGATGGGTAGGAGGGAAGGAATGGGGCGCTCGATATTTGTTAGTGCTAATTCCTCTTATTTCACTGATTGCAACAATTACCTTGAATCAAATAATCCGCATCCGTTCATACAGTTTACGGTATGTAGGTTTATCGGTTTTTCTAGTATTGCTTGTAGGGGGAAGCCTCATTAATACTTTTTTCGGCACAACTCGCCTGATTAGAGACTACGCTCAAAGGGTCTTGCCTGCTCTTAATGTTTTGAGAGCCAATCCAAATACTGTTGTTGCTGTATCTCATCAGTATATCAGTCAAGATCTAGCAGCAGCTTTTAGTGAAAAAGTATTTTTTTTGACTCAATCTACCAATGATTTGGAGCAATTAGCGTCAGTGCTACTGAGTCAAGGGAATCAACAATTTATTTATTTAGAAAGAGAGGACGAATCAAAAAAAGTTGATTATTTAGAATTTACTTCAGGCGACCAGCGTTTTGCTATTAAAGTTACCGAACTTGGAGAATTTGGCAGTTATATCGTAAGTGAGGCATCGATAGTTAGGCTTTAAGACTCTATTGATTTCAAGCTTTATAGCAGTTAGCAGTTAGCAGTTAGCGGTCAGCTATCAGCCATCAGCTTCTATTGTTTTAACCTAGATTTAACCTAATTTTAATTAGATATTAATTGGATTGTCTATGGTTTTGTCGTAAATTCCGTGGCTAACGCAATTGAATAAGTAAGTGAAGTTTGTAACAAATGGAACAGTTATGGCTAATACTTTCCTTGCTGAGTCATCTGTTTCAGTTCACAATGAACGGTGAAACTGCCTGCTAATTAGAATTCTGTATTAATCTCTTCAGTTACGTCTTAAATAATTACAAGTTTTGCCTAAGGTGCAACGCTGTGCGTTGCTCAATGATTCTTGTGCAGCAATAGAATAGTTCTGCTATCTAATCTAGATGCTTAAAGGCAGTGTTTCTTGATGGCAAACATGAGAATTTTCTCATGAAAGCTTCATTTAAACTTTGTAAAACTTCAGAGAAAGATAAATACAATACCCTAAGGAAAACTTCTAACAGTAACCTTCAACGTCCTCAATTCACCTTTAGAAGTTCCGTTCAAACTGCCGTAAGTAGTTTCAGTTGTCTAATCCATGCCTAATCATCCTCAACTGCTCGTCTCAGTTATTATCCCGGTACACAATGGAGGAGATAGTTTCCGTAAATGCCTTTCTAGTCTGGCAGATGCTGCGCCTCATCCTTATGAAATTCTTGTTGTAGCCGACGGAGAATCAGATGGCTCTTGGCGTTTGGCAGAGAAATTTGGAGCGAAGGTGCTGAAGGTACCGACATGTGGGGGACCAGCAAGAGCACGGAATTTGGGAGCACAGGCAGCGCAGGGTGACATTCTATATTTTATTGACGCGGATGTAACTATTTGTCCGGACGCTATCAGTCAGGTTGCAAATGCCTTTACTCAGGAACCTGATATTGCTGCTCTTATTGGCTCCTATGATGATGCACCAGGAGCTAGCAACTTCCTATCGCAATACAAAAATCTGTTCCACCACTACACCCATCAGATAGCTAGCGAGGAAGCCTCTACATTTTGGGGAGCTTGCGGAGCAATCCGTCGTGAGATTTTCTTCTCCCTCGGTGGCTTTGATGAAAGTTACTATCGACCCTGTGTTGAAGATATAGAGCTAGGCTATCGGTTAAAACGGGCGGGTCATAAAATTCGGCTGTGCAAGGATTTGCAAGTCAAGCATTTGAAGCATTGGAAACCCGTTTCATTGTTGAGAGCCGAAATTTTTTACCGTGCTCTTCCTTGGACTGAACTGATATTACGCGATCGCAAATTCATCAACGCTAACGACCTCAATCTCAAATTGTCCAGTCGCCTGAGCGTTATGTTAACATTTGCGATTCTAAGCGCTTTAGTCGAATCCTTGTGGTGGTCAGGATTTCTAGCGATCGCAGGTGTTCTAAGCCTGATACTCCTCGCAATCAATGCCCCAGTTTATCAATTCTTTTTGCAAAAGCGGGGTCTTCGGTTTACGCTCCAAGTAATCCCTTGGCACTGGTTTTATTTTCTCTATAGTGGTCTGTCATTTGTGATCGGTACGGCTAGCTACCACTCGCGTCAGTGGTTATCTCCTAGTGCAAATCTGTCTTTGGCTTTCCGCAAGTAGCTTGAATCGCAAACCGAAATCAGAAGATCTACCTCATGAAATCTTATCCCGTTGTCATCATTGGAGCTGGTCCTGCTGGTCTTACTGCTGGTCATGAACTGGTTAAGCAAGGCATCAAACCAATAGTTTTAGAACAAGCTGACAAAGTTGGCGGAATTTCTCGTACAGAGATGTACAAGGGTTACCGCTTCGACATTGGCGGTCATCGCTTTTTCACCAAGATTGGAGAAGTTCAGCAGATTTGGAAGGAAATTCTGGGAGACGAATTCATTAAGGTTCCGCGTCTATCGCGTATTTACTATCAAAGCAAGTTTTATAACTATCCCCTCTCTTTGTTCAACACTCTATCGAACCTGGGTATCATTCAAAGTTTCTTTATTTTGTTGAGCTACCTCAAGGCAAAACTCAAGGCAAAATTGCGACCGGGCCCTGAACCGGAGACTTTTGATCAGTGGGTGACTGATCGTTTTGGTCGTCGCCTTTACAGAATATTCTTCAAAACCTACACCGAGAAAGTATGGGGAATTCCCTGCGATAAAATTCAAGCAGACTGGGCCGCACAACGCATTCAAGGAATGTCTCTCAAACGAGCTGTGATCAACGCCGTGTTCGGAAGCCAAAACGCTAAGAGCTTAATCAAAGAATTTGATTATCCTGTTTTGGGTCCGGGGATGATGTGGGAGCGCTGTCAGGAACAGCTAGAGAGTAAGGGCGCTCCAGTGCATCTTAATACCTCGGTGACTCGCATTGAACGGGAAGGCACTCGGATTAAGAGCATTACGGCACAACAAGGTGACGAGACTTTCCAAATCACTGGCGATCACTTTATCTCCACTATGCCTGTAACTGCCCTAGTGCATCGGCTCGACCCCCTGCCACCTGCTTATGTATTAGAAGCGGCACGCGGACTTAAATATCGAGATTTTCTAATTGTGTCGCTGATTATTAAGCAGCCAGACCTATTTCCCGACAACTGGCTCTACATCCATAGTCCAGAGTTCAAAGTCGGACGCATCCAGAACTTCAGGAATTGGAGTCCAGCGATGGTTCCTGAAGCCGACAAATCTTGCTTGGGTATGGAATACTTCTGTAGCGAGGGGGATGACCTCTGGGAAATGTCTGATACAGATCTGATCGGACTGGCGAGTCGTGAAGCGGTCGAGTTAGGTCTAGGAGTTAAACCAGGCGATGTCGTAGATGGAGTGGTCATCCGTCAACATAAAGCCTACCCCGTGTACGACGGTGAGTACCGCAAGCATCTTCAAGTCCTCCAAGACTATCTAGAAACGTTTGACAACCTACAGACGGTCGGTCGCAACGGAATGCATCGCTATAACAATCAGGATCACTCCATGCTGACTGCCCTGCTGGCTGTCAAAAATATCCTTGGAGAAGAACACGATTTGTGGAATGTCAATACCGAACGCTCTTACCATGAGGAGTTTACCAAAGAGGAGTGGCCGAAAAAGCCGCTATCCGAGAGCGGCACTCCCTTAACTCCAGTTGAGTTGGCAAGCCCAGTGGTGTCAAAGAGCTAATAAATAGGCTTAACAGCTTTAGATTGGATGTTGGTTTAACAAAATCCTTAGTTAAACCAGCACCAATTTAACGAGTGGATTCAAGTCAAAGCTAAGGATTTATTACCTCAAGAGTTTATTCACAAGCTCTCAGATGAGGAAAGAAGGAGGGAGAGATGGGCAATCAAAATCAGCCAGACAGCTATAAATTGATGTCTCACCTATCCAGTCCATTTGTTTCTGTTATCATTCCAGTGTTCAATGATGCTAAGCGTCTAAAAATTTGTTTAGAGGCTTTGGAAAATCAGACTTATCCCAAAAGTCTGTATGAAGTTATTGTTGTTGATAACGGTTCAGATGAAGCAGAAGATATTGAGGGTGTAGTTGCACAATTTGAAAAAGCGATCGCAACCTACGAAAGTGCGCCAGGTTCCTACGCGGCTCGAAACAAAGGAATCTCCCTAGCCAAAGGAGAGGTTATCGCTTTTACTGATGCTGATTGTATTCCCGCTCCCGATTGGCTTGAGAAGGGTGTGGAAAATTTGCTGCAAACCCCTAACTGCGGTTTAGTGGCAGGCAAAATAGAAATTTTCTTCAAAAATCCTAAGCAGCTAACGACGGTAGAACTGTATGAGAGTATCATGGCACTGCCACAAAGAGAATTTCTGGAAAAGCATCAATATGGTGCAACGGCAAATGTTTTTACCTTCAAAAATGTGATTGATAAAGTGGGAGGTTTCGATGCAAGCTTAAAATCTAGCGGGGACGTGGAATGGGGACAGCGTGTTGCTTCATTCGGTTACAAGCCGATTTATGCTGAGGATACTTGTGTATCTCATCCAGCTAGATATTCATTCAACGACATATATAAAAGAACCCTGCGACATGCTGGTGGATATTATGATTTGCAAATCAAAAAAGAGAAATCTTTTTTGGAACGTAACAAACGATTTTTCATAAGTCTAGCTCAAGATTTAACTCCCCCTTTGATGTTTGCGTTTAATTTGTTTTTAGATTCACGGTTAAAAGGAGTTCAACAAAAGCTAAAAGTTTCTTTAGTATTAATCTTTATCAGGTATGTAAGCGCTTGGGAAAAACTCAAGCTTAAGTTTGGAGGCGTTTCTGCAAGAGAATAAATTTCTATAGTGTTTGTAGCATCTAAGCCCTAAACCATCAGGATTTTACTAGAGGTTGGTATGAGAATCGCCTTCTTCGTTACTTACTTTCCAATTTTGTCAGAAACGTTCATATTAAATCAAATTACAGGTTTAATTGATCGGGGACACGAAGTTGACATCTATGCCAACCAACCCGGTGATAGGGATAAGATGCATCCGGATGTAGAACGCTATCGTCTGCTTGATCGCACTTACTATATCCCTGAGTTTCCCAAAAATCTGTTTTTTCGCTTGCTGAAAGGGCTTGGTTTAGTGTTCGCTAACTTGTCTAAAGCCCCTTTGGTATTGTTGCGATCACTAAATGTATTCAAGTATGGCAAGGAAGCAGCTTCCCTCTGGTTGCTATACCTGACAATACCACTCCTAAACAAAAAGCCATACGATATTATTCACTGTCAGTTTGGCACAGATGGACTCAAAGGAATGTGGTTGCGCGATATAGGAGCAATTACAGGAAAGTTGATTACAACATTTCGAGGCTACGACATTAGCACGTATATTCAGGAACACGGTGAACAGTTTTACGATAAACTCTTCGCTGCCGCAGACTTTTTCTTGACCAACTGCGAATTTTTCAGACGCCGAGTAATCAAACTCGGTTGTGATGAAAAAAAAACTGTCGTACATGGTTCGGGAATTGATTGCAGCCGGTTTGTCTTCACCCCTCGTTATCCGTCTCCTGATGGCATGATTCGGATTGCAACAACGGGTCGTTTAGTGGAAAAAAAGGGTATAGAGTACAGCATTCGCGCTGTTGCTAAGTTAGCAAAGACCTACCCAAATCTCGAATACAACATCATGGGGGATGGTCCGTTGCGGAACAATTTACAGCAACTCATTCAGGAGCTGGGTGTTAGTAACATTGTGAAGCTGCTGGGTCAAAAGCCACAGCAGGAAATTATAGAAATTCTCAATAAATCTCATATCTTTACTGCCCCAAGCGTAACGGCAAAAGACGGTAATCAAGACGCACCAGTTAATGTTTTAAAAGAAGCGATGGCGATGGGGTTGCCCGTTGTCAGCACTTACCACGGTGGTATTCCTGAACTGGTTGAAGATGGAATTTCAGGCTTCTTAGTCCCTGAACGCGATGTATATGGTTTAGCTGAAAAATTAGGCTATCTTATCAAGCATCCGGAAATCTGGCATCAAATGGGTCGATCGGGGCGTGCTTATGTAGAACAACACTACGATACCAACAAGCTTAACGATCAGCTAGTTGAAATTTACCGCCATTTACTCAATTTCGGTCAAGAGCAGCCACGGGAGCAAGAGAAGCTCGTAAGTTCTATGTATGTCTGACTTAGCACTATTTTGACAATCGTAAGTCTTATTCAATTTGGAGATATGTCGTCATTACCGTTACCTGAAACTAGACAAAGTCATCCCAAACTAAAAGAGGATTTAGACATGGAGTTGTTACCACAGACAGACCCGCAAGTCACGATTGTTGTTGTTCCACGAGAGCGTTTCAGCTACACCCAGGAATCTCTTGAGAGCATCTACGCTCACACAAATATTCCATTCAAGTTAGTTTATGTAGACGGTAACTCACCGGCTAAGGTTCGACGTTATCTTGAACAGAAAGCACAAGAAAAAAACTTTCAAATCGTTCGCACTGATTACTACCTCTACCCAAACCAAGCAAGAAACCTGGGTTTAGCTCAAGTTAAAACCAAGTACCTTGTATTCATTGATAATGACGTAGTTGTTTCCCCCGGCTGGCTGAATCCTCTGGTTCAGTGTGCAGAGGAAACGGGAGCAGCAGTAGTTGGTCCCTTAATGTGTCAAGAAAAGCCTTTACACGAAATTATCCACTTTGCCGGAGGAGAATCTCACATTTGGCTTGACAAGACAGGTGATCAAGCCAGACGCCGTCTCCGCGAGAAGATGTATAGTCAAGGTCAGCAGGTAGCCCAACTGCGCGACCAACTGCAACGGCAAGAAACCGAATTGGCAGAATTTCACTGTGTAATGGTTCGCAGCGAGATATTTAAGCAAATTGGTTTTCTCGATGAAGCCATACTCAACACAAAAGAACACCTCGATTTCTGTATGAGTGTCAGGCAGTCAGGCGGCACCGTATATTTTGAGCCTGCCAGCATCGTAACTTATGTGATAGAACCGCCACAATGGACTGACCTACATTACTACATGCTTCGCTGGAGTGATGCCTGGACGCTCTCTAGCCTCCATCGCTTGCGCGACAAGTGGGGCTTGGCAGAGGATGGCTACTTCCAAGCGAAGTACAAAAAGCTGGGATGGCGACGACACATGTCAATCATCGTGCCTCTAAACCGCCGCATTACCTTTGGGCTGAGTAGCCGATTGTTCAATCCAATCCTGGTTCCTTTAGACAAGAGGCTAAACCGTTATCTGACTGATCGTCATGCCAAAATACAGTCTCAGAGGATGCAAGAGCAGACCACAACACAACAGCACGACTCTCAAACTACAGCCTTATCACAGGGTTGAGAGGGGCAGAAATTTCTAATCCAAAATCATCGGAGGCGGAGAAACTCCGACTTCCGCAAAATCTAAAATCCAAAAGGGTATAAGGGTCTGATATGCCACCTGAGGTCATTCACACGCCTGAGAGTATACTGAGGCATCCGATTCAACTATTCCGACTGATGTGGCGAGACTTGCTGGCTTCTCGTGAACTAGCTTGGCGGCTCATGGTGCGCGATATTAGTGCCCAATATCGTCAGTCATTTTTAGGTTTTCTCTGGGCATTCTTACCCCCACTGGTCATGGCAGCAGGGTTTACCTTGGCAAAAGATGCCGATATTTTCAAAGCTGATGTCACAGATTTGCCCTATCCCGCCTATGTAATGTTCAGTACTGCGCTGTGGCAAACGTTTGTGGAATCTGTGAATGGCCCGGTGCAAGCCGTAACTCAGGCGAAACCGATGATTGCGAGAGTGAATTTTCCACGAGAAGCAATCATCTTAGCCAAGGTAGGCGAAGTCTTATTCAACTTCGCCATCAAGCTTGTTTTAATTGTGGGATTGTTTCTTTGGTATCGGATTCCTGTAACTTGGACAGTCATTCTCGCTCCCGTGGCATTGATTCACTTAATTATGCTGGGAACGTTAATTGGCATGTTATTGTCTCCCCTAGGGGTTTTATATCAGGATGTGTCAAAAGGCTTGACAATGGTGACAGGCTTTTGGCTGTTCCTGACTCCAGTTGTATATTCTGTTCCCAATCAGGGAACCTTTGGACTTCTCGTGAAACTTAATCCCGTTACTCCCTTATTAGTAACGACACGGGAATTAGCAACAACCGGAGTGATATCCCAGGCTTATGGATTTTGGGTGGTTAGTGTCATTACTGTAGTTGGCTTATTGCTAACTTGGGTAGCGTTTCGTCTTGCAATGCCTTACGTGATTGAGAGGGTAAGTTCATGATAATAACTGAGATGACCAATCAAGAGATTACCACTCAGCCAGATGATCGTGAGGTCGTTGTCTCCGTTGAGCAAATTTCTAAGAAGTTCTGCCGAGATTTGAAGCAGTCCTTATTTTATGGCGTTCAAGATATTGGCACTGATATAGTCGGCGGACGACGCAAGAGTGATACCCTGCGAAAGGGTGAATTTTGGGCATTAAAGGATGTCAGCTTCAAACTGCGGCGAGGTGATGCGCTGGGTTTAATTGGCTCAAATGGTGCTGGGAAAAGTACCTTGCTGCGGATTATTAGTGGTTTAATCAAGCCGGATACTGGCGTGGTGAGAGTCAGGGGAAGAGTTGCCCCTTTGATTGCGTTAGGTGCGGGGTTTAACCCAATTTTGACTGGGCGAGAAAATATTTATGCCAATATGTCAATTTTGGGATTATCAACCAGAGAAATTAAAAAAAGGTTTGATGATGTCATTGATTTTGCAGAAATTTGGGAGGCGATTGATTCCCCTGTTCAAACCTACAGTTCGGGAATGGCAGCACGGCTAGGGTTTGCTTGTGCTGTTTATATAGAGCCAGAAATTTTATTGGTTGATGAAGTTCTATCGGTTGGTGATATAAAGTTCAAGATGAAGTGTCACCAACGGTTAGCAAAACTTCGAGAAAATGGCACAGCGTTTATCCTTGTTTCTCATAATCCTCATAACATATTAAATGTTTGTACTTCTGCTGTTTATCTGGCAAAAGGAAAGTTAATTAGTGCTGGTAAAACAGAGTCAGTTATTCGTAAGTATGAAGAAGACCTCTGTATCAGTGGGACAGATAATGCTTTAGGAGCAATGGTATTGCCAGAAAAGCCTGAGAGTGAAAGCTCCGGCTTAGATATTTTGTCGATTTCCTTTAAAGATGAACAAGGAAACGCTCTCTCAGCCCTGATGACGGGGGAGCCAGCTTATTTGTGCGTAGAGTGCAAATCTTATCAAACCATTGAAGATGCAAATTTAGGGATTGTAGTCAAGTCTTTATCCGGAGAACATGACTTAGTTTTATATCTAACCTCAGCAAGCGACAATGAAGCGTTGAAAGTCACTCCCGGAAAAGTAGAACTGCAAATGCAGATGCCCTATTGCAGTATGGTTCCTGGTGTTTACAGCGCAAAAATTTATGTAAGAAAGGGCGTTTACTCCTTTGATGTCGTTGAATCATTTAGATTTACGGTGAAGTCTCAAAGGACAGTTAGTCGCTGTTTATTTTATCAACCCCGAACCTGGAAAGCTATCAATCAGTAAGCTTTGCGATCGCGCCCTATTTGAAGAACGGAAACCTCGAAGATGAGCAACCCTCTACTCAGCATCATCATTCCTACCTACAACCGTCCTCACTTACTCCCTCTTGCTGTCGAAACTGCCCTGGCACAAACAATAGACGATTTAGAGGTGATCGTTGTTGATGATGCCTCGACACAGCCAGTCGAGTTGCCAAGCAACCCACGGCTGCGAGTCATCCATCTGCCAACGTCTCATGGGGGGGCAGGAGCGCGTAACGTGGGTACTGAAGCGGCGCGAGGTCGCTGGATTACCTACCTCGACGACGACGATCAGCTCCTTCCTCACATGGCAAAAGTCTCGCTAGAAGCCCTAACTCAGACGACCCTACCCGCACCTGTCGGAGTGATTTCTGGAATAGAGGTGGTGAATGCTCAAGGTCAAGTCACAGGTAAACGCCTTCCGCCTCCGGCACGTCTACGCGGCGCCCACTTCTCATTAGAGGAACTTGAACCTGGTTTGTCGTACAACACAAAGCAAACCTTGGTCGTCGAGCGAGAGGTTATTCGTCAGATTGGAGGCTGGGATGAGACATTTCGCTCTCGTGTCCACTCCGAGCTATTCTTACGGCTTAATCCGGTTTGCACAATTATTGGTCTGCCAGTTGTTACCTACCAGCTACTTCGGGCTCAGCAGGATAGAGTTTCTCGCGACCCAAAGCTTCGTCAAGAAAGCTTTCATCGCTTGATTGAAAAACATCAAGACATCTTTAAGGCTCATCCAAAAATGTTTTCTGAGTTGGTCTATCAACATGCTTCAACATCTTATCAAATAGGACAAAATAAAGCTGCTCTAGCCCATTTTTTGTGGGCAGTAAAGCTTCACCCTACTCATATTTTAGGGCTGAGTTTTAGACCTACGCTATCTCAATTGACCAAGCGTCTAAAAATTTAGTTTTTGACGGTATCAAGTCTCTTTTAGCTTCTCAGCAACTAAGTTTTATTGAAGTATTTTTAAAGAATGAAGGTCATATGATTACCGATATCCTTGAGATGGGTGAGCAAACAGAGCTACGGACACAGGTGGTTGTGATTGGCTCCGGGATTGCAGGTTCTGAAGTGGCAACATACCTTGCGCGTCATGGTCGAGAGGTAGTGCTTCTAGAAAGCGGGCGCGACCAGTTCGATCCATCGATCCAGGCATTAAATGATGTGACATTTCTGGGTAAACGCCATCGCGAGTTAAATCCAAACACTTATTACCATCGGTACCTTCCACCTGAGCTACGCGGAGTCAGTCGCGTGCGTCAGTTTGGTGGCACGAGTAACGTCTGGACAGGCAAATGGAAATATATGCAACTCTCTGATTTCGAGGGTAGACATTGGGTTGCTAACAGCCACTGGCCAATAGGCTTTACAGATCTCTTGGATCACTACCGCTCAGCAGCAAAAGATTATGGTTTTGGGGACTTAGAGGCAGAAGCCATTCGTCCTGAAATTGTAGAACTTCGATCTAAGATTGCTGCAGGCGGTTTGAAAATGAGCAGCTTCTATTGGGAAAAGACACCCACACGTACAGCGGTGCGCTTTGGTGAGGAGATGCGTCGCTCGAAAAACTTACACGTTATCTTAGGTGCGACCGCAACTGAATTAAAACTCGATGCTTCCTGTCAACGGGTGAGTGCAGTTGTTTGTCGTTCTCTTGAGGGCAGAGAAATTATCGTTGAAGGTAAGTTAATCATTCTTGCGACTGGGGCATTCGAGTCCGCACGTCTCCTACTTGCCTCTAACCGCCAGCTTCCTGATGGAATTGGCAATGAGCATGACCTCGTCGGTCGCTTTTATACTGACCATCCTAAACACCATACCGGAACTCTACGACCCGGTCATCTAGTTCGACAATATGCCCACGAGCTGCAATACGCTCCAAAGCCACGTTTCTGTATATGTTTTGCCCTAGATGATACAACTCAAAAAGAGCATGAGCTTCTTGAGCACGTCCTATATCTGAAACCAATCTATGAAAAGCTAATAGACCGACTTGGGCGAACTTTATTGCGTCGTCCTACTTGCCGAGATGGGAACGGCTTTGTATCCGCTTATCGAGTTAAGTTTGTCACCGAGCAGGTTCCCCATAAAGTCAGTCGTCTTAAGCTTGGAAGCGAATCTGACGCACTCGGTCAGCGAAAGCTGGAGGTTGATTGGTGCTTCACCGACCATGATCGACAGTCGATGGAGAAGACTCTGCAACTCTTAACGCAGCGGTTTGCAGAAGTTGGGCTGGGAACCTTTGACTTTGGAGACGATCCGCCCAGTTTAGAAACCATGACCGATGCAGCCCACCAAATGGGTACCACCCGGATGGCTAGTAGACCCGAAGAGGGAGTCGTTGACACAAACTGTCGAGTATTCGGTACTGATAATCTCTATGTAGCCAGTTCAGCAGTGTTTCCAACTGGCCCTTCGTACTCACCTACATTTACAATTCTGGCCCTCGCACGCCGTCTTGGTCAGCATTTGCTACAGATAACATCAAGACAGGAGGAAATGAATAGAGCTGTAGTTGACTGATTTGACAATGAATAGTTAAATTTTGAAGTTTTCTGAAATCCTGACCTATGACCGTTCTAAGCGTGAAGTCACATTTACTCAAAAAGGTTTAGCCTTACTATTTTTAATATTTAAAATTAAATTTATGGTACTTACGTTTTCAATTATTATCCCAACTTATAATCGCCCAGAACGATTGGCTACCTGCCTTGAAGCCATTGCCCGTGTTGACTATCCACGCGATCGCTTTGAGGTAATTGTGGTAGACGATGGGAGTGAGAAACCAATCGAACCTGTAGTTTCCCCCTTCCATAACCCGCTTAACCTCACATTGATTACGCAAGCGAATGCTGGACCTGCAAACGCACGCAATACTGGTGCAGCAAAAGCTAAAGGTAAGTTTCTCGTTTTCACCGACGACGACTGCACCCTTGCGCCTGATTACTTACACGCTTTAGACGTTCGCTTTACCAAAACACCTGATTGCTTAATTGGGGGACGGACGCTGAATGCCCTTACCGATAACTTGTACTCAACAGCTAGCCAAGTTCTGATCGATTATCTCTACCAGTACTACAACGCTGGCTCTAACGAGTCGAACTTCTTCGCTTCAAATAACTTTGCCATGCCAACTGAGCGTTTTCAGAGCCTTGGTGGTTTTGACACAAGCTTTCCCCTCGCCGCAGGAGAGGATCGGGAATTTTGCGATCGCTGGTTACATCACGGCTACCCAATGAGCTACGCTCCAGAAGTCCGAATCTATCACGCTCATAAACTAACATTACCTAAATTCTGGCGTCAGCACTTCAACTACGGTCGGGGTGCATTCTGCTTTCACAAAGTTCGCTCCCGACGAGATGTAGAACGCATCAAAGTTGAACCTCTGTCATTTTACTTCAACTTACTAACTTACCCATTATTCCAGAAATCAGACCAGCCAGGGCTATTGGTGTCTGCCCTCTTCGTAGTATCGCAGATAGCCAATATTGCAGGTTTTTTTTGGGAGAGACTAAATCAAACTACAGAGAAATTCACTTAACGATAAACCTTAATTATTAGAGTTATTGGAGCAAAGCTTTTCTTCCTCATCAATTACGAATAGTTTGCAATAGTAAAGAGAAAAACTACAATGGCAACTACCCAAAGCTCTACTAATAGATTCTTTAGTCAATGGTTTCAAAGCAATACTGCTTATACGAGCTTGCTTGTAATAATTTTTCTTATGTTTGGCATAATTGGCATTCTCAACCATGAAATGTGGCGGGATGAACTCCAATCTTGGATGATTGCTAGAGATAGCTCATCTTTTATTAATTTATTCCAAAACTTGAGATATGAAGGACATCCTGGTCTATGGCATATTTTTTTATATGTCTTTACCAGATTCACTCATAATCCAATAGCAATGCAACTTTTTCATTTGATAATTGCTAGTGGATTAGTTTATGTATTTGTTCATTATTCTCCTTTTACTAGACTTCAGAAATTATTATTTATTTTTGGCTACTTCCCGTTTTATGAATATAGCTTAATTAGTAGAAATTATAGTTTGGGAGTTTTATTAATATTTCTTTTCTGTACGTTTTTCCCACTACGGCAAAAAAGCTACATTCTACTTGCAGTTATCCTAGTGCTACTAGCCAATACAAATATTTATGCTTGGATAATTGCTGTTTGCTTAGCACTAACATTAGTTTTTGAAAGATTAATTACAAGAATTGTATATAAAACGTCAAGTTGGGCATTAACCACAAAAAAACTGGATTTAATTTTTAGTGTAAGTATATTACTTTTTGGTCTTGCTATTGCGCTTTTTCAAATGCTACCACCCGCTGACGCGAACTTTAAGGGGGATGAAAAAGTCATTACCCAAACGGTTGTAGTACCAGTTGCGAAAAAGCGCGTAATACAGAGCTTTGTGACACTGTGGAGAAGCTACCTACCCATCCCAGACATTTTTAACTATCATTTCTGGGATACTAACCTACCGATGGACGTGCTGATGGAGGGTTCGGAACCCCTAAAATTAGTTGCGCTCCTTTTAACATTAGGTTTGTTAGGTCTCTCTATTGCACTATTCATTCAGAAACCAGTTGTCCTTTTCCTATACCTGTCTAGCACTTTTGGTATTCTATTATTTACTTATGAAAAATATCAGGGACATATCAGGCATCACGGTCACTTGTTTATTGTGTTTTTAGCTTGTCTATGGATTTCTGAGTATTACAGTAAATCAGATTTTTTGAGTAAACCAATAAACAGACTAGTACATTCTTTCAGTCAATATCAGTATCAATATCTAAACCTGATTTTGTGTATTCATGTTTTTGCAGGAATCTTTGCCTTTAGCATGGATTTTAATTATCCATTTTCTGCAAGTAAAGAAGCCACAAAGTTTCTACAACAACAGGATTTAAACAATACATTAATTGTTGGGAGTACAGATTATGCCGTATCTCCCATCACTGGCTATCTAGGCGGAAAAATATACTACCCAGAAAGTGATCGATTTGGAAGCTTTATAAATTGGAATGAAAGAACAAGCTTAGAGAATCAAGAAATTCTTGAGAAAATCAGTAAGCTTATAACGCAGGAGAACAAAAACATTCTTCTGGTGTTAAGCCATGAGCTTGATGTAGCAAGACCTGAGCTAGAAATTTCTAAACTGTCAACTACTAGAACAAGTATTGCTAATGAGACATATCGCTTCTACCTCATCCAGAGAAAGCCTGTTGTCAATTAACTGGTTTTAGAAAAAGGCAAAAGGTACTCGTGCATACTTGAGGCACAAGGATAGTAGAATGCATATTAAAAATAAGTTAAAAAGACGAAGAGAGGTTTTATCATCGGGCAAAGATACTGTACCGCCCCTGAACAAATATTGAAGGAAGATGGCGGATGCGATCGCATTTCTCCGCAAAACGCTCGAATCCGAAATTTATACCACCTCCTTTGTGGAAATTTTGAAGCGATTGGCTGTGTACATAACCGTGTGCAGTTGTGTAGTTAAGAACGTACTGGACTACACAACAACATCACACACCGCAGGACGTGCTAGCATCCTTCGCTGATAACTACAACAAAATAATAGGAGACTGAACGAGCGTGAAAATCAAACAGCTAATTATTGAGGCACTTAGCCTTCCCCTTAGCGCCATTTCCTACCACGTTAGTCAGCAACTAGCCGCACTTTATCCCAATAAAGCACTGCTTGAGGGCTGTGACTGCTCCTTTAACCTACAAGCCTACGCTCAAGCCAGCAAGTGTACCATCAATCAGGAAACCTCGATTTACAACCAAATCTTAAGCAGTTGGGATGGATTGGATAACGAAATTCGCCAGACTGCCGAGAATGCCTGCTTTGAAGTGACCTGGCATGGACACGCCCTTGATGTGCTAATCATGAGTTGGATGGAGGGGTTTTCTAGAGTCCAGTATTACTGGATTCTTGCGGACAGCAAAAAATTGGCTGAAGACTTCTTTGCCGATTTATGTGAATGGAATACCCAAGTGCGAGAAGAAGTTCTTGTATTTGAAGACGGTCATTGGGCAAAAAATCAAGACCTGTTTCAAGCCATCAAAAGTGCAACCTTTGATAATCTCGTCTTGCGCGGTACCCTTAAACAAGACATTCAAGACGACTTGGCAAACTTCTTGGCATCGCGCCACACTTACGAAGCCTACGGCGTTCCTTGGAAACGAGGCATTTTGTTTATTGGTGCTCCTGGTAACGGGAAGACACACACAGTCAAAGCACTAATTAATAAAATGCAGCAGCCTTGTCTGTATGTCAAAAGCTTCAAATCGCAGTATTTCACAGATAACGAAAACATCCGTCAAGTCTTCAAGCAGGCAAGGCAGTCAGCCCCTTGTATCTTGGTATTAGAGGATTTAGATTCTTTGATCAATGCAGAGAATCGTTCGTTCTTCCTCAATGAGCTAGATGGCTTTGCTTCTAATGCTGGGGTTGTGACTTTAGCCACAACCAATCACCCAGACCGTTTAGATCTAGCGATTGTTGAGCGTCCCAGTCGCTTTGACCGCAAGTATCATTTTGAGTTACCCGCTTTCCCAGAGCGAAAAGCATATTTAGAGTTATGGAACGATACTCTCAAAGCGGGAATGCGCTTATCTGATGCGGCAACAACTCAGATTGCCGAACTCACTGAAGGCTTTTCATTTGCCTACCTAAAAGAACTCAGTCTTTCCTCAATGATTCGCTGGATGGTGGCAATGGAACCAGGGGCAATGGAAAAGATGATGATCGAACAAGTTGCTGGGTTACGACAACAAATGGTTAGCGCCAGAACTCAATTCCACCAGAAAGAAAGAGGTGAGAGATAGGGTGATTGCCGGGAATTTCGCGATCGCGATGATTTCTGGCAAGTTGAATGGATCAGTCGTCTCTGTGACTTAGCTGTAGATGCGATCGCTAATTTTCTTCAACGAAAAATAACTGACCGTAGTAGATTCATCAATCCAACAAAATATGCATGAAATATATAGATGAACATAAATAATTACAAAGAAAAAAACAATGCGAACAACGCAAATTACTGATTATTTCAACTTTCTTACCCCTAGTGATAATCGGATTAAAGGGTCAAGAATCGGGATTGAAACAATCCTTTATGAATATATTGCTCGCGGTCATACTCCAGAAGAAATTGCTCAAACTTACACATCACTAACTCTAGAACAAGTCTACGCGACAATTCTTTATTACCTACAAAACAAAGAAACCATTAGTGATTACATGAAAAACTGGATAGAACATGGTCATAGAATGAGGGAACAACAGCGACTTAATCCCTTACCAGTTTCTCAAAAACTCTGGCAACTGAGAGCGGAAAGACAAGACCGCCTTGTTTACCTACCTTTGCCATAATATGTTTGCAGGATGCGATCGCGGTGACTTCTGCTCTTGCCTAACGAATCGGGTCATGAACGGTAACTAGCTTTGTCCCATCAGGAAATGTGGCTTCTACCTGTACTTCATGCACCATCTCTGGCACCCCTTCCATTACATCATCTCGCGTTAGTAATGTTGTGCCGTAACTCATTAAATCAGCTACAGTACGACCGTCTCTTGCACCTTCTAAGATGGCCGCACTGATGTAGGCGATCGCTTCTGGATAGTTTAGTTTCAATCCTCTATCTTTACGTCGTTCTGCTAGCAAGGCAGCCGTGAAAATTAGCAGCTTATCTTTTTCCTGGGGCGATAGTTGCATTGTTTGATTGTTTAAATAAGTGTTAGAGGAAAGTGATTTCTATTGTTCACTGTGAGCAATTGCCTATAGTTATCCAATCCAAATCGTTCACATCTGCCAAACTCGCGGCTTGGTTACGGAACGTCCTACAGAGGATAGACGTAGCAGTTGCCAAATATCCGTAAACCAGTTTCTCACCTCCAAGGTCGAAGCACCACGATATCGGCACACTAATCCTGAAATTAGCTGAGTAACGCCTGCTTCTCCCTGACGTTCTTTAGAATTCCACAGAATTCTCGCTGTGTCTAGGATTTCTCTGGAAACAGGTTGCCCGATCCAACACAGGGTTGCCACAATCGGTTGTCCAGCTAAACCATGAGGACTATTGATGATGTCTTCTCCCGCTGGTAGCCATTGCCGATCAATCCACAACGGATGCCCTTGTTGCCAGACTTCGGTATGCGATCGCCATTCTCCTTGTAAGAAGGTTTCTCCTCTAGCACTCCGCCCAAATCGCGTAATTTCCCAGCCTAGCCAACTAGCCTGTGGTGCTAATTCTACCCGCAAATCCTGTTGGTAAATGGCACCATTGAACACAATTGTTTCCTGGGGTAACCACTCTAAATAAGCACCCGCTTCGATCTGGAGTTTGATGGTTTGTCTCGCGTCTTGCCCGTTGCTGCGATAGACTTTGCTAGCTGCGGCAGTGGTAATTAAGGCTTGGGCATCAGGTTTAAGGTGGATAGTTTGGCTCAAGCGATCGCCTCCTACCATTCCCCCAGCCGTATGCAATACGACGCTATGACAAACCGCCTCTCCTTCTGGATAAAATGGGCGCTGTACCTTCAAAGGCGAGCGCACTTGGTTGTGAATTAGCTTCGTTGTGCCGTCGTTATGGACGTACACCAAATCCAAGCTGCCATGCCATCCCGTCGGGATTTGTGCCGCTTCACTTGCCTCTGTTTTTATCCGTACAGTTGTATCATCAGCCATACTGTAGGCATTGCCCAGCGTCGTAGCAGATATTCGCTTGCTTAAAGCGATTCAGAACCTCTTGAAGGCGATCGCATTCTGCAATCAAACTAATCCGCACATATCCCTCACCTGCTACACCAAAGGCATTTCCTGGCGTTACAACAACACCTGTTTGCTGTAAGACATTGAGGGCAAAGTCGGTTGAACTTACCCCCACAGGGCAAGGTACCCAGAGATACATTGTTGCCTTTGTTTTGGGCACGTTCCAACCCAACTGCGCTAACCCATCAATAAGAAAATCACGACGGCGGCGGTAACGCGCTTGAACTTCATGCACATAGACATCCGGTAGCTGCAATGCCGTTTCCGCAGCCGTTTGTAGGGCAGCAAAGATGCCATAATCCAAGTTTGTTTTTAACGTCCGTAGCCCTTGAATGATGTGGCGATTCCCGACAACGAAGCCGACACGCCAGCCTGCCATGTTGTACGTTTTCGATAATGTATGGAACTCAACCCCAATTTCTTTAGCACCGGGAATTTCTAGCAAGCTAGTGGGCTGATAGCCATCAAAAGCAAGTTCGGCATAACACAAGTCATGGACGAGCAAGATTTCGTACTTCCGGGCAAAAGCAACAATATCTTTGAAGAATTCACGCGGGGCTGTAGCGGCGGTGGGATTACTTGGATAGTTGAAATAGAGCATCTTCGCCCGTCTAGCAACATCTTCTGGAATCGCCCCTAAATCGATCAACCAGTCGTTTTCGGGTTTCAGAATTAGGCTGTGAATCGTACCACCCGCAATGAGTGGGCCTCTAAAATGAGCAGGATAGGCTGGACTAGGGACGAGAACTACGTCACCCGGATTAATATACGCCAGAGCAAGATGAGTTAAGCCTTCCTTGGAACCTAAGAGGGGCAAGGCTTCGCTATCGGGATCGAGTTCAACATCATAGCGACGGCGGTACCAACTAGTAATCGCACGGCGGAAACTCGCTGTCCCTTCAAAGGGAGGATAGCCATGATTCGCGGGATTTTGCAACGCTCTAGTCGCGGCTTCGATCACGGGTTCAGGTGCCGGGCCATCGGGATTACCCATCCCTAAGTCAATTAAATCGAGTCCTTGCTCACGGGCACGCGCTTTCAGTTCATCTAAACGAGCAAACACATAGGGTGGCAGTGCGCTCAGACGAGCGGCTGGGGTAATCCATTTTAGAGTCATCAGAAGACAGGGCTTTTCTAAACAATCAAACTATTACTAAAGATGAAGACACTGCAAGCAGTACCCTTACAGTCATCTTTGTGGTTCTAAAGTTTATCAACAAATACCTGGAAGCGTAACCCCATACCTTAAAACAAAGGGTGCAATTTGTCTAGTGAACAAGAAAGGCAGAAGGCAGAGGCTCCAGGGCAGAAGCACAAGGCAAAACCTCTACTTTAAACAGGGTGAAACCCGCTCTCTTTCTAGCTCACCGTTCAATGGGGTAGAAATTAAAATAAGTAGTAGAGCTTTCACAGAAGACAAGCATTGGTATTAGTACATCAGGAATAGTGTTTGGAGTCGAAGCAACAGACAACTTGTGAGTCTCTAGTTAGTCTTGCTGCGCTTCAGGATCGAGTACGTTGCCTGTTCCGATTAAGACAGTTACCAAAAAAGACGCGGAGAACTATTTTGCGAAACACAACAGCAGATAAGCCTGAATTAGGGTTGGAGACGCGATCGCCTAAGTTGTGGATGCCGGAGCGTGTCCTATTTACACCCGCCGCCTTAGCTGAACCATGGGGCAAAAAGATTCTAGAACGTGTGAAATCTCTAAATTTGCCGATTGAGGAGTTACGCCAAAATCGTTTGACAGGATTGCGTGGCGATTCGGAGCGTGAAACTTACGACAAGAGTAAGCGCACCCTCGCCGTTGTCAATGCACCACCAAGCGCCTTCAAACTCAGCCCCATCCCACCTTCGGCTGATTGGCAGTTTCATCTTGCCGAAGGCTGTCCCGCACACTGTCAATACTGCTATCTAGCTGGTAGCTTATCGGGGCCACCTGTCATTCGGGTTTTTGCGAACTTGCCGCAGATTTTGGCAAACTTGGCAGCTTATGAGACAAGCCAAGCCACGAGTTTCGAGGTAAGCTGCTATACTGACCCCCTTGGCATTGAACATCTAACTGGAAGCCTCGCTGAATGCATCCGTTACTTTGGAACAAGGGAGTCTGGACATCTGCGTTGGGTGTCGAAGTTTGATGCAGTGGATGACCTCCTCGACTTGCCCCACAATGGTCACACGCGGTGTCGTTTGAGTGTTAATGCTGCCCCAGTTTCGGGTCGCTTTGAAGGGGGTACTGCTTCAGTAACGTCACGCCTGAGGGCTTTGCGACAGTTAGCCTTGCCCCGTTCCCAAGGTGGCGGTGGCTATCCCGTGGGTTTAGTGATTGCTCCAATTATGCCTGTAGAGGATTGGGAGGAACACTACACTCGTCTGTTTGACCAAATTAGTGAGGCGATCGCTTTTGATTGTGACCTGACGTTTGAGTTAATCTCCCACCGCTTCACACCTGGATCAAAAGAGGTGTTGCAGACTTGGTACCCTCACACGAAATTGGACATGGACGAGTCAAAGCGTAGTGTTAAGCGCAATAAGTTTGGTGGTACAAAGTATGTCTACGATACTGACACGATGAAGCGGCTGCGTCGCTTTTTCGAGAGCGAGATCGCACGGCGCTTTCCTCAGGCTCGTGTTCTTTACTGGACGTAGAAACTGCAGCAATTCAGGGCGCACAGCGGTGCGCCCCTACGAGCTTCAATTGATTTGAAAGTTGTTATGAGTTTAGGGGAGCCAACGAGGCTGGAAGCCTGGTAATAGTTGCTCTGGTTGTAGTTGAGCTGGGGGATTTGAGGTTGTTGTGTCAACTAAGGGTAGCAGCCATAGTAGTCCTTGACCGATCGCTTGTCCTTCATTGGTTCTCAACATATCAGTAGCTAAGGGCGGTCTAGTAACAACTTGGTCGAAAAGCAATGCTAAACCATCCGGGGATAAACTCATCTGGATATCCCGTTGATTGGGAAGCACTACTAAGGGCTTCACAGGAGATTCGCTGCTGTCTTTCGTGTCTTTCAGGTCAATAGCCGCTAGGAAGGGTTCTTCTTGGTATTCTTCCCCTTGAATAAGTTGCGTGAGCAAGCAGTAGAGCTTTTCCTTGGTAGGAGTGAATTCACAACTTTGGATTGAACCTGTTGTGCGTAGTAGTTCTTTCTGAACGCCTTGGTTCGTTATCAAAAAGAGCGATCGCGTATAGTCGGTATTAAATTTCACCATTGTCGCGGCTGAACCATCCCTAGCAAAACTCAAAACCATCCCAAATTTTGGAAGAAAGTCTAGTGGTTTTGCCGCTGTAGTTAAGGGGAGAATCGCCACACCTTGTCCCTGAGCGATCGCAACGGATGAACTGTCAGGAGTAATCACAAAGTCACCACCTGGCTGGTTTTCCAGGGGTCTTGGCTGAGCGTCAGGCTGTATGATCCACAGACCAAATTCACTAGGATTACGGCGATTCACTCGCTGGACAACAATTGTCTTCCCATCAGCGGACAAGTCAAATTTGAGATTTTGATAGTCTTTGCTATCCAAAACTAAATCTACCCTACCCAGAGAGTTTGGGGAGGCTTTGGGTTGACCGGGGTTTTGAAATGAAAGTCCTGTGGTGACGGTGTACAACTGTTGATTGAGTAAACCCTGTTCCTGATTTTTGCGATCGCTTGCTGCAAACAACACCCGATCCCCGTCTGGATAAGGCTTAAAGTCCATAACTACCAAGTCTGGGGGAGTTAGGATCATTTTTTTCTGGGCGGTGAGGTTGTAGAGAATTAACCGTCCTTGCTCTTCTTTCTCCACCCCAATGTAAATAAATGCGCGATCGCGAGTCCGGAAAGAAGCGCTAAATGGCTCAATGAGCGTTCCTTTCCTCTCCAATCCTGGAAATTGGTCTTTAGCCCCCTGCAATTGCACTTTATATTCGGTGCCATAGGGTACGGGAAACAGCGGTGTATAAGCCATCCGGCGACCCGCCCAGCTAATTTTTCCAGGAAGAGGGGGAGTTATTTTTAGATTAGCTGCCACGCTGTCATGGTTCATCGGGCGGCTAAAGGTAAACGTAAACGCAGTATCCTGTGCCCCGACTTGTTTGTCCTGCCAACTGAAATCGCGCACACGAGGCGCTGTGTGATCACCGCTCAATAGTAATATCCCAATGAGCAGGCTTAGTACTAGCATTACGCCCAAAGCCACACGGTCAATGGGTTGAAGGAGTGTTTTTGCTGTCAAAGTTCTGCCTGACATTTTGATTCTAGGGATTGGTGTAAGTGGGTGTAATTCAACGTCGCTATCACTTGGGCAATCATGGAAGCGCTTATCGTTGACAGATTATTGCTATTTTCCTCTGTTGACTGTCTCTACGCCCATAGTTGTGCCCGCATCATCGGGAAATACGCTTTGGTGCTGGGGAGAACAAACAATGAAAAGCTCTTTTCCTGATTCTCTTTTCAAAGATGGATTTGCTTTCGGATGTCCCCTCGATAGAATACCTATGTTCACTACAAAAGTGGTAATACACTGTCTCTCCAAGAGAGGAGGAAAATCTCTGGTTTCTACGTTTAACTGAAAGCCTAAGCGATCGCCAAGATGAGCAATTGCTTCAAGTGTTCCCCCTCTTTCCTTAAAATCTGTTACATATCTTCACGGATTCTTTGCGTAGGGAATATATCTTTACATAGCTAGTGCAATATATTAATGAATAAAAATTAAGTTTGCACTTGCAGCTTGAAACATCAAGGGTTCAGTAAAAGCGGCTTCCCTGTCGTTGAAACAAGATAAAACACTCCTCAATACGGTTCACGAGCGAGGAGTAACTTCACTACAAGCCAGTATTAAAACTTTACATTTTTCAGGTACTGAGTAGTTGTTTATACCTACTCTGTATGGATTCTATCTTCCGAGGTATTAACTTATCTTTATATTTATTTAAGTTATGAGAAAAATAGAGATAAATAACTAACTTGGCTCATTTTCCTTTACCTGATCTACTCCTATGAAATCGATGGCAAGGCAGCAAGCCAGTTATGGCACGTTAGAGGCTCAGCAATTGAATAATTTAAATTCAGGTGCCCTCTGGCTCTATGACCATGCCTTAGCTGCTATCAAGGGTGGCATTGTCATCACTGATGCTCGTAAGCGTGACAATCCAATCATCTACTGTAATGCGGCTTTCCTTGAAATTACAGGGTATTCCTACGACGAAGTGATTGGTCGTAACTGTCGTTTTTTGCAGGGTCCAGATACTGACCAAGATAGCGTTGAGCAAATACGTCAGGCGATACGAGCGGGGCGAGACTGCCAAGTTGTATTACAAAATTACCGGAAAGACGGCACACCCTTCTGGAATGAACTCAAGATTTCGCCAGTCCGAGACGCGAATGGCTCGATAACACACTTTATTAGCCTTCTGTCTGACATTACAGAGCGAAAGCTTGCCCAAGAAAGACAGCAGTTGATGCAGTTCTCACTTGAAAACGCGGTTGATGCTGTGTTCTACATTTGTCCGGATGCAAAATTCTTCTACGTGAATGAAGCGGCGTGCAAATCATTAGGGTATTCCCGTGAAGAACTACTGACGATGAGCCTCTCGGATATTAACCCAGGATTTCCCTCAGAGATTTGGCGTGAGCATTGGGAAGACGTTAAGCAACGTGGCTCATTCATAATTGAAACTCAGCATCGCACCAAAAACGGTCGGTTAATTCCTGTAGAAATCACACTAAACTACCTCAAATTCAACGACCAAGAGTACAGTTGCGTGTTTGCGCGTGATATTAGCCACCGTAAACACAAAGACGCAGTTTTAAAAAAGAATCAAGAGCAATACCGCACTCTCGCTAAAAACTTTCCTAATGGCGCAGTGCTACTCTTTGACCAAGATTTACGCTATTTAATTGCAGAAGGAGTTGAGCTAGCTACCGTTGGGCATTCCAAGGAGTCACTGGAAGGAAAGACGCTGTGGGATGCCTTTGCGCCAGAAGTTTGTCAAGCCTTTGAACCAGCGTATCGAGCCGCACTGGTAGGAGAAACTACGACATTTGAGTTTCCCTATGGCGATCGCGTTTACCTTGTTTTTATCTTGCCAGTAACCAACGAAGAGGGGGAAATCTCTGCGGGTATGGTGATGACTCAAAATATTACCAAACTTAAGCAAGCAGAACAAGATTTGCGGCGTAGTAATGCCTTAATGAAGGCACAACAAGACTCGGCACTGGATGGAATCTTAGTCATTGACGAAAAAAGAACGCTCACGAGTTACAACCGTCGATTCTGTGAAATGTGGGGGATACCTGAAACGGTAAGGCATTCAGAGGATAAAACAACACTCCTCAACTACATGCTGCCTTTGATCACTCAGCCACAAAAGGTTTTCAGCCACGTAGAGTATCTTGAGCAGCATCCTACCCTGATTAGCCGTGATGAAATTTACCTGAATAACGGACGAGTTTTTGATTGTTATTCCTCTCCAGTCCTATCATCTAGTGGTGAGTGCTACGGTCGAATCTGGTCGTTCCGCGATATTACAGAGCGAAAGCAGACTGAAGCCACGCTACGACAGCAAGCAGAAAGAGAGCGGCTACTTGGGGGGATGAATCAGCGCATCCGCCAGTCTTTGAACCTGACGCAAGTTCTCAATACTGCTGTTGCGGAAGTGCGACAATTTTTGAAATGCGATCGCACATTGATTTACCGCTTTCACCCGGATTGGAGTGGAACAGTCGATGTCGAGTCAGTTGCTCCAGGGTGGACACCAGCGCTGGGAACAAGGATCGAAGATACCTGTTTTAAGGAAAATAAAGCCCTTTTCTACCAACGGGGTGGAATTCGAGCAACTCAGGATATTTACAAGGCGGGTTTAAGCCCCTGCCATATTAGATTACTAGAACGGTTCCAAGTTAGATCTAGCCTGGTTGTGCCTATCCTACAAGGAGATCAGCTTTGGGGACTGATGATTGCCTATCAATGCTCTGAGCCTCGGCAGTGGCAGGAATCAGAAGTAGAACTACTCAAACAGTTGAGTATCCAGTTAGGGATTGCCATTCAGCAAGCGGCTTTGTTTGAGCAAGTTGCTGATGAACTGAAGGAGCGAAAAGCGGCAGAAGCTGCCTTGCGACGGTCAAAAACTGCCCTGAAAAAGCAAGCGACTCAGCTAAAAGCCACCCTCCAAGAACTTCAGCAAGCTCAAATGCAGCTAATTCAGACGGAGAAAATGTCAAGTTTAGGGCAGTTGGTTGCGGGTGTTGCCCATGAAATTAATAATCCAGTGACCTTCATTTATGGCAATATTGCTCACGCTAATCAATATGCTCATGACTTGCTGGAATTGGTACAGCTCTATGCGAAGCACTGTCCCAAACCTGCACCGGAAGTTGAAGACCTAATTGAGGCAATTGATTTAGAGTTTTTGGTGGAAGATTTCCCCAAACTCCTAAGTTCAATGAATATGGGAGTCAACCGCATTCACCAAATAGTCCTTAGCTTGAAAAATTTCTCGCGCTTGGATGAAGCGGAACGTAAACCTGTGGATATTCATGAAGGACTGGAGAACACGCTTTTGATTTTACAGCACCGATTAAAGCCAGAAGCGGCTAATATCCAATTGATTAGGGAGTATGGAAACTTGCCAGCAGTAGAGTGCTATCCAGGGCAACTCAACCAAGTTTTTATGAATATTCTCAATAATGCGATCGATGCTCTGGAAAAGTCTGATTGTAGCCATGCTGATTCAAGTCATACAAATTTTAGATCTGGCGTAATTCAGTGTAATACTAGAACTATTAAAATCTCTACTGAGATTGTAGAGTGTTCAGAGGCAGATCCATCCAGATCTCAAGAACCTGGAAGCAATCAATGCGCTGTCATACGGATTGCCGACAATGGTCCTGGTATTCCTAAAGATGCCAGGAAACGAATTTTTGACCCTTTTTTCACCACAAAACCTGTGGGTGAAGGTACTGGCTTGGGGCTATCAATCAGCTATCAAATTATTGTCGAAAAGCATGGAGGGCAATTGTTATGTATTACAGAACCTGGAAAAGGGACAGAGTTTATTGTTGAAATTCCGCTTACACCCTCCAACTTGTAACTCTTTATACATTACAAAATTAGCTCATCAGATAACAGCGAGAACTTAATTGACTAAGTTTTCGCTGTCAAAGAGGTAAGCTTTGTAACCAGATTTACAGATTTTTCTCATTAGGCTCAACAACTAAATAGGCGTTAAAGGGTGAGACAGAATCTAGCTAGGGAACAGTAATAAACTAACTTGATGTAACGCCTAAAGCATCTACTCAAGCATTTACTACAACCATTCTCCCATCCTCAAAAAACCGCAGCTATGCCACGAGAACGTAAAAAATACGCGAGTTCCGATTGTGCTTGTAATCAATTCATGCCGTTACAAAATCATAGATGTGATATCCAGTTGCAGTTAAATACAGCAATTGATACAGAAAGCTTTGTTGATGTACAAGAGAAAACCAAAGGGGAGGAACAACTGCGGCTACTAGCGGCGGCAGTTGAACATGCTGAAGATTCGATTTTGATTACGTCTACAGAAATGACGCTTCCAGGCCCAGAAATTCTCTTTGTTAACCGAGCTTTTACTAAGATGACAGGCTACACGTCCCAGGAAGTTCTCGGTCAATCACCACGGATTTTGCAAGGACCAAAAACAGATCGTGCGGTTTTAGATCGATTGCGGCAAAACCTCAGAGAAGAAAAAATCTTTTATGGTGAGGCGATTAACTACCGCAAAGATGGGACAGAATTTTACAACGAGTGGCATATTGAACCGATTCGGAATTCAGCGAATCAGATTACTCATTATTTAGCAATTCAACGAGATATTACTCAGCGAAAGCAGATGGAGGCAAAATTACGCTATGAGGCACTTCATGATGCCTTAACAAGCTTGCCCAACCGAACTTCTTTTGTAAACCAGGTACGCCAGTGTATTGAGCAACCGACAGAAAGCAGCTGTGCTTCGGGATCGCAACCAAGTCAGGGTTCATTATTTGCAGTGCTGTTTTTGGATCTTGACCGATTTAAGGTGATTAACGATAGTCTGGGTTACAAAGCTGGAGACAAAATGCTGGTTGCGATCGCAAACCGTCTACAAGCTTCAGTACGACCCGGCGATATGGTTGCTCGGATTGGCGGCGATGAGTTTGCCATCTTACTGGAAAACATAAGCAATATTAGTGATGTCTCCAGCATCACAGACCGACTGCAAGCTGTACTGCGGGAACCCTTGCACTTAGAAGGGCAGGAAGTAATGACAACGGCGAGTATTGGCATTGCCCTGAGTATGCTGGGGTATGAGGCAAGTGAGGATATTCTACGAGATGCCGACATTGCAATGTACCGGGCAAAGGCATTAGGCAAAGCGCGTTACATTGTCTTTAACAAAACCATGCATCGGCACGCCGTAAAGCGTTTGCAATTGGAGACAGACTTGCGACGAGCAATCCCTCGCCAGGAGTTGCGACTACATTACCAGCCGATTGTCTCCTTAGCGACAGGTCAAATTAGTGGGTTTGAGGCGCTAGTACGATGGCAGCATCCGACACGCGGTTTGGTGTCTCCGGCTGAGTTTATCCCAGTAGCAGAAGAAACTGGACTGATTATTCCAATCGGTGAGTGGGTGCTGCGTGAGGCTTGTGAAAAAGCGAACCAATGGCAGCAGAAATTTCCTTACCAGACCCCTTTAACAATTAGCGTGAATCTCTCTGGCAGACAGTTTGTCCAACCGAATTTGAGTGAGAAGATCGATCAAATTCTCCGTGAGACACGGTTAGAACGCCAAAGCTTGAAGCTAGAGATTACTGAAAGCGCGATTATGGAAAATACTGAATCCTTAGAACTGGTTGGCGAAAGTGAAGCCATAACCGAGTCAGGAGAATTATTCGGTACAGCAGAGGACAAACAGGCATTAGCCTTAGCGTTAGCGATCGCAAAACGCAACGAAGTTCAGACCATGCGTCAGACACCCATCGCTATTTTAGAGCATCTAAGAGCGTTGGGCGTTCAACTGGGTATTGATGACTTCGGTACAGGCTACTCGTCCTTGAGTCGGTTGTATCGCTTTCCAATTAACACCTTGAAAATTGACCAGTCTTTTATCAGGTGTATGGATGTTGGTAGTGAGGGTAAGCATAATACTTGTTCCTACAAAATTGTCAGAGCCATTGTTACACTTGCCCACAATTTAGGGTTGGATGTTACAGCCGAAGGAATTGAAACCGCAGCACAGTTGGCAAAACTGCGGGAACTGGGATGCGAATTTGGACAAGGCTACTTCTTTTCTAAGCCAATCGATGCCGTGCAAGCTGAAGCGTTAATTGCTGCACAGCCTCAATGGTGAAGGGGAATTGGGAATTGGGAATTGGGAATTGGGGGATATTATTATTGGTTACTGGGTAGACACCATGAGTTGTTGCTCACGAACCTTTGGATGAAAATCTTT
Organism: Microcoleus sp. FACHB-SPT15; assembly: GCF_014849525.1. Classification (NCBI taxonomy): domain Bacteria; kingdom Bacillati; phylum Cyanobacteriota; class Cyanophyceae; order Oscillatoriales; family Microcoleaceae; genus Microcoleus; species Microcoleus sp. FACHB-SPT15. Next base: position 29,979 of record NZ_JACJNU010000016.1, read on the forward strand.
ATTCCTTCTGCCCTCTGCCCTCTACCTTCTGCCTTATTTTCAGATTAGGATGAAGGGCGCGGGCATTTTCAGACAAAATTGCTGCGGCGACTGACTCGGCTTCTTTGGCAGTGAGGTCTGAATTTTTAATCGCCTCATCTAACACCTGTCCCAGCACTTCACGCCCCCATTTTGCCCCTAAATAATACAATTCTGGAATATTGTGAGCATCGGAGGAGTACATCAGTTTACTCGTTGGAGCAAGTTCTAACAACTGTTGCATCACTGAACGCATTCCAGCAACACTCAAAAACGGCACAGCTAACCCACAGTCGAGATACACCTGAGGATACACAGACGCTAGATAGCCAGCTTCTTGAGCATAGGGATAGGAGGCGTGTAATAGTACAATTGGTGCATTACGAAAGCGTTTGTCCTCTAAAAGCGATCGCATATATAAAGGATTACCCAGCCGTAAGTCGAGGTCAGGGTCACCAAACCCCGTATGAAACTGTACGGGTAATCGGTATTTCGCAGCAATTTCTAAGGCTTGCGTAATTAAAAAATCAATCAAAGGCTTATCAGCAAGCCGCAGTGGTTTATCTTGAGCCTCTTGCTTGAGTGTATAGAAACTACGTTCCGCTGCTTCCTGTGGTGTCAGTTGAATGTTTAAACCAGTACGGTAAGCAACAATACTTTTGAAAGCAACGACTCCTTTTGGTGGTGGGTCAATCTCACTCCGGAAACGTTCCAGGAAACAACCAAAGTCCTCCACCTCATTCATCAAGTTCTGCGCCAAATATTCCAAGCGTAGGATGCGCTGTACAGGAACAAATTGCTGATGCCATTCCACAGGCAGAATCTCATCGGCGAGAAAGCCATCATCAAGAAAAATTGCCTCAAGTTTGGACGCACTAAAACATCGCTGCGTAAGCTTTTCAATGCCGAGTTGCGTGCGACGTTGGAGAATTACCTCTTCCTCTGGTTCACACTCCAACAACTGAGCAATCTCCCGCAAACTCCGGCGGTAGAACAAGCTGTGACGTGCATGATTATTAACAATCTCTGCGTCATAGCCTTCACTAAAGGAAGCTGGATAGGGATAATCCGCTGCTGCTGAGGGAGTCAGCAGGTTGTGAGCGTGTTGATCAATCGCCGCAATATCCCAGAGGTTGATCATCTCGCATCTGGCTTGTTCGCTAAGTTAACATTCTATCGTTGAGGCGGAAAGAACAGAATCGGGTGCCAGCTACGGCGCATCAATTCGCCAGCAAAGCTACGCACAGGGAACTCAATCAGTTTCCCTAGATTATCAGATGCCATCGCGATCGCACTGATGTCAAACTCTAAAGCTGCGTCCAAAATCTCTTCATAAGGATTTCCCAGGCGCACCGCTGTGTTGACTTGCAATCCCAGTTGTTCCAACTCTGCTTTAACTGGTTCTAGCTGCTCTTGCGCCTCTCCTAGCTGATAATCTTTGGGAACTCCGCGACGTCCTCCTTCATCAACCACCCACATGAGCAAACACTGTTCGAGTGAGCTATCTGGTCGATTTTGGGCGTAGTCTTTAATCTTTTGCACGAGATATTTGGAGGCGTTGCTTCCGTTATAGGGAATGAGCAAATACCGGAATAAATGCTGACACCGCAAATCTAACTCTTCGCAAGTGTAAGTAGAAATGAGTTGGGGTCGTAGGATGAGAACAGGTGTTGTACAAGCTCTCACCAAGCCTGCTGTCGTGCTACCAAATAGCTTTTCTTGCAATAAACTTCTAAGCGGCATTCCTGTAATGACAACATCTACCTGATGAGTTCTTGCCGCTTTTGGAATCGTGTCTATTGGGCGACCTGATGGCACCTCGATCTTAATGTCCACTCCATCAGGTACACTTTTGAGACTTTGTTGGAAGCGATCGCGTGCCTTCTCAATCGCTTCATCGTCTATGCGTGGGATACCCCCTTCTTCCCACAAAGGAACGCTATGCAAGAAGATAATCTTCTTCATGCCACTAGCTGCTAAGGCGGGTACAAAGTCTACAAGCCGATACAAACCATCAGAGAAATCGGTGCAGATTAGGCAACAATGAAACATATACACAGAAGATGGCTTTTTTATAACCGTACCATCTTTAATCGCCCTCTTGCTTCTCTCAAAGGGTTTAGTGTATTGCTTCCTGAAAGTTTTCGTGGTGATAAATACCGTTTTTAGTAATGCTTGACTTAACTTGAAGAGGTTTGTGAGCCAAGGTTTTATTTGACTGCGTCTAAGTGTAAAAGTCAGACGCTCCTTCGTTGAACACTCAGCGCTTTGGTTGGAGTGCCTGTCTCGCAAATGGCACTGTTTACCAAAGAATTCTGAGAATAGACTGAGTTGAATTCCAAGTAGGTTGGCGCATTTGGTAGAGTTGACGCCCCGGCATCCCCAGCTCCTTTCCAGGCGTGGAACCGAGCAAGAGACGGAGGTCGCCCACTACAAATAGGGCTACTACGACTCAAACTGTGGATTTGAGCCTAGTCCCCACTCGTGCTTGAGGAACTCTTTGTACATGGTTTCGCGCATCATCATTTGCTCATAGAGCTTGATTAGAAATTCCTGAGCTTGCTCACGGCTCATTTTCTGAACTTGAGTTTCAAACGAGCGGATGCTGAATTTTTGTTCCAGAGATAGTTCGATAGGGCTTGACATTGTTCACTCCTAAAATAACTAGATGGAGATAATGTGTTTTTGAGTCACAGCCGCCCTGATGTAACTGAGGGCGAGGTATCTGTGAGTTGTTACGCTTTGTATTAATAATCGTAACAACCATTTGACAAAATGCACGTACCTCTAAATGGGTATGTTCATTTAATCAAAAGAAGGAAAATCAATTCCGGAAACTTTCCTCCTCAGATTGAGGCAGTTTTATCAAGTCCTCACAGGACAAACTGCTCAGGATGAACAAATTTTTTAAGTATATATACTTAAAGAAAACTCAAGGCATCTTCAGATGCCTTGAGTTTAGGGTTTGTTTGTATCCTTTCCTGTTCCTTGCAGCACCTACCTGTCACGTTGAAAGGTTTTAAGTATTAGGCGGTAGGTTTACTACCACCAAGACACAGGGCTTACGCCATATCGAACAGTAGAATTTCTGCATCAGTTGTCGCTTCAATCACAAGATTCGTTTCGTCACTAATCGCTACGCCATCGCCCTTGTCGAGAGGTAAACCATTGAGAGTAACCGCACCACGAGCAACCTGAATCCAGGCATGACGCTGAGGTTGTAGAGTATGGGAAATGCGATCGCCTGGTTCCAGAACCGCCGCATACAAATCCACATCCTGATGGACAGTCAGCGCACCCTCCCTTGCATCGGGTGCCGCAACTAACCGTAGTTTACCTGGACTGTTTGCCAACTCAAAATTGCGCTGCTCGTAGCTTGGGCGAATACCTTCTGTTTTTGGCAATAGCCAGATTTGCAAGAAGTGTACAGATTCAGTTTCCGAGTGATTAAACTCACTATGTCGAATTCCTGTTCCAGCACTCATGCGCTGTACATCACCAGGCTGAATTACTGAGCCGGTACCGAGGCTGTCCTTGTGTTCTAGCGACCCTTCTAGTACATAAGTAATGATTTCCATGTCACGATGTCCATGGGTACCAAAACCAGCACCACCAATAACACGGTCTTCATTAATCACTCGCAAAGCGCGAAATTCCATGTGCTTGGGGTCGTAATAATTGGCGAAAGAAAATGTGTGGTAACTATCTAGCCAACCATGATTAGCGTGTCCGCGATCTTCTGCCTTTCTAATTGTCAGCATTGTTGCCTCCTGTTTGATGTAATTCTTTTTTAGACAGACTCTTTGCGAGTGAGTGTTTTGTCAGTTCTTGCACAGCTAATGTCTTACCTAAAGTTTGCTGTGGCTACCGTCGCAATAGGGAGGAGTGGCAGTGTATTTGCAGTCGCTTAGACCAACCTTTTGTGTGTTTTTTGTATATTTAAACTTTAACGTTAGTAAAGCTATTATGGAAAGTATGCACTTTAAAGTAAGGTAGTACCCAAAAAGATACTATGGAAGCCAAAGTCGTAGATACCCAAAGAGCAAGTTGCCCAGTTGAGAGAACCTTGGAGGTAATTGGCGGTCGTTGGAAAGTCTTGATTCTTCGGGAGCTATTTCCAGGTCTGAAGCGTTTTGGTCAGCTACACCGAGCTTTGAATGGCATTACCCAAAAGATGCTTACTCAACAGTTACGGGAGATGGAGGAAGACGGCATCATTCATCGGGAGGTTTATTTGCAGGTTCCCCCAAAAGTAGAATACTCTTTAACACCTTTAGGAGAGAGTCTTAAGCCAATTATTGATTCAATGCACGAATGGGCAGTCAGGCATCTTGATGAGCAAAATCAAGATTGAGTTTTCTTGAATCGTCTTTATAAGTTAGGAAAGTAAAAGGAGAGCGAGCGCAAGGACATCTATAGTAAGATAATCTTGAGTCTGATTGATAGTTATCACTACAGGCACTGAACAATCGCTTAAATTTGCTGATTGAAACCGCATTCTCACCAATAGGGAGAACCTACTGGCGTTTATTAGGACTTCGGTGTCGTAAAGGAAAATTAGTTTAAGTGCTAAGAAGTCTCGTTTAGAGATTTGAAGTTATGCAAAGCTGAATGAGCAGGCTTGTAGCAATAGCTTGCTTGCGAAATATCGGCTACGTAAACCAGAAAAAATGTTAAACTTGATTTCCTCAGCTCAAGAAATTTCCGGGTCAAGGCTAATCACGATTCTTAATGGTAAGACAACTGTGTCAAGAAATCAGACAGCAACGATTGCTGATAAGAAAGGAACATTTTAAATGTCATCGTCTCCCAAGATAGTTGTTGTGGCTAATGGAAAAGGTGGGGTTGGGAAGACCACAACAGTTATGGCTTTATCGGGTATCTTTGCAGAGAAATACAAAGTCTTAGCTGTAGATACGGATACTCAAGGAAGTTTTTCTTGGTGGGCAAAGCGTGGGGAAAAACAGATAGATTTTGATCTTATTCAAGAGACAGATCCAACTCTCTTGAGTCGTTTACCCAAGAAGATTAAAGGGTACGAGCTGGCTGTGGTGGATACAGCACCAGCACTGAACTCAGAAGCATTAGCAGCAGTGATTGCGATCGCAGATTACCTAGTTTTGCCCACGCCACCTGCACCAATGGATTTAGCCGTCCTAATTGAGACAGTACAAAAAGCGATCGTTCCTGTAGGGACAAATCATCGAGTGCTGCTAACACGGGTAGATTCTCGCCGTACCAGAGAAGCACTAGAGGCTCAAAACACCCTTAGGGAAATAGGAATTCCTGCATTCCAAACTTTTATAAGGACTTACAAAGCACACGAACGAGCTGCACTGGAGGGTATACCAATCAGTCAGTTGCGAGGTGAGAATGCTCACGAAGCGAAAGCAGATTACCGACGTGTTGCTGATGAATTACAGCGTGACTGGGAGAGCAACTATGGCTAAAAAAAGTTTAACGGACTTGCTGCACGAAGAGGTAAAAAAATCTTCTAAACAAGAAAGTAAAACCGTTCAAGAAAACACCGATGATGAACTTCAAGAGCAGAATGCCCAATTAGGAGAGGAATCACCCATGAATACCCCAAATAACCCTAGTGCTAGACGCGCAACTCCGACAAAAGCTGACTTAGAATCAACAATAACTGAGTTAAAAACGGCTTTAAAAGAAGCACAACATCAAGAAGAAAAATTTGTTGATTTAAAAAATGCTTTAGAGGAAGCCTATAAAAAAGAAGGCGCTCTAGAACAACAAATTACTGATTTGCAATCTGATTTACAACATCAGAAAAGATTAGTCCATAAGCTCGAAAAAGAGCTAGAGAAACTAGAGCCGCTTAAGAAAGAATTTGAGCAAGCTAAAAAAGCAGCTCTCCAACTGGCAGAAGCTAATGACAAGCTGACCCAGGAAATCAATAGTCTAAAAAAAGGAAACGAACCCATTAAGGAGCAGAAATCTACTGCACTTAAGGAACAGAAAGTTTCTGTCATTAAGGAACAGGAACACGCTCCAAGATATCAGCAACCTCTAAGACCTGTTCAAAAAGAAGCCGATAAGCCTGCTGATTTTGCAACGAAAAGCTGGCTGTTGTAATTTACGGTTGAATAGTATCCAGATATAAAGCGATCGCATAACTCAATGAAAGAGCGATCGCTTATTCAATGCCTGTGTGTTGCTTAAAATTGGGGATTGGGGATTGGGTGCCAAAATTGGCACATTATATATACTCAATGCTAATGCCCAATCTCAATAACACATATGACTGAACTAACTGGCTTAGGCTACCGGATAGAACGCGATTCAATGGGAGAACTACAAATCCCAAATGACGCTTACTACGGGATTCAAACACTGCGGGCAATCGAAAATTTTCCAATCAGTGGCATCAAGCCAATACCCACTTATGTAGATGCCTGTGTACTGATTAAAAAAGCCACTGCGATCGCAAATGGTCAACTCGGCTGTATTCCCCAAGACATTAGCCGTGCTATTGTCCAAGCGGCTGATGAAGTCCTCAATGGCAAGTTTCGTGATCAGTTTGTCGTCGATGTTTATCAAGCTGGGGCGGGTACTTCGCACCACATGAATGTCAATGAAGTCCTCAGCAATCGGGCACTGGAAATCTTGGGGGATGAGAAGGGAAACTACAAGCGCATCAGCCCCAACGATCACGTAAATTATGGGCAGTCCACTAATGATGTGATTCCAACGGCGATTCGGATCGGTGCATTACTCGCCCTAGAACATACCCTTTATCCAGCTTTATCCAGTGCGATTGCTGCTTTGGATAATAAGGCTTCGGAATTTCAAGATGTGGTGCGATCGGGTAGAACCCATCTTCAAGATGCTGTACCTGTGCGCTTGGGGGAAAACTTTCGGGCTTGGGCGCAAATCCTCTCAGATCACATCAATCGGATTGAAAGAGCCTCTGAGGACTTGATGGTGCTGGGTTTGGGTGGCAGTGCGGCGGGTACAGGGCTAAACACACATCCTCAATATAGTTCGCTGGTTGCCCAAATTCTTGCTGAACTGATTGGTCAACCCCTGAAACCTGCACCGCACTTGATGGCAGCAATGCAGAGTATGGCACCCTTTGTCAGTGTTTCCGGTAGCTTACGGAACTTGGCGCAAGATTGCGTGAAGATTTCCCATGACTTACGGCTGATGGATTCGGGACCAAAAACAGGCTTCAAGGAAATTCAGCTACCACCAGTACAGCCCGGTTCATCAATTATGCCCGGTAAATATAATCCGGTAATGGCAGAAATGACTTCAATGGTGTGCTTCCAGGTGATGGGCTACGACAGTGCGATCGCACTTGCTGCTCAAGCCGGACAGTTGGAACTTAATGTTATGATGCCTCTGATTGCCTATAATCTGATTCACAGTATTGAAATTTTAGGTAACACACTCACAGCCTTGACGAATCGCTGTATTGAGGGAATCAGTGCCAATAGCGATCGCTGTTTAAGCTATGCAGAAGGTAGCCTTGCTCTCGTCACCGCCCTCAATCCCCACATCGGCTATCTCAATGCAGCGGCTGTTGCTAAAGAATCTCTCCTAACTGGAAAATCCTTGCGACAGATTGTTCTAGAGCGAGAACTTATGAGTCCAGAGGACTTAGCACAAGTGTTAGACCTAGAGCAAATGAGTGCCTTACCACAATCTAGTCACTCAAATTCCTAAGCGGTTGACTATTGCCTGTTGACGGTTAGCTGTTGAGTAAGGAAAGGGTTGTCTCCAACTTCTTACTTCCCTTTATTCGTCAAGCTTTCGAGGCAGGCATTCAGTAAATCGCAGTTGAGCGAGTTGTACTTCGTCTGCCCATCTTTGCGCTGCCTGATTAACCCTGCCTCAGCGAGTGCCTTTGAATGATGGCAAAACAGAGCCAAGCTAATCTCTAACTTATTAGCAATGTCTGTACCACTCATCTCCTCTTCTTGTGCAAGCAACTCTACAATCCGTAGGCGTGTTGGGTCAGACAACGCGGCAAAAATTTTCGCCCGGATCAGGCTGTCGTCTTGAGGGGCAACAGGCAGAGGCATCGCTCTTGTATTATCACTTTTCTCAGTCATGGTCAGAGATTGCGTATTTGGAATTGTTAAGTTAAGTACTTAAATAAGTATTTGATAAAGTTGTAAGTATAACACTATTAATGAATTGTTCCTCTATTGTCTCATAAACTTCGACCTCCTGCTGAAATGGTTAAATGACTACTTGACTTTATCCTAAAAATTCTTTATCTTTTACTTAAGTGGTTGTTTAACCACTTAATCAACCGAGGACTGATGGTGTTCAAAGTCAGAGTTTAGCAACCCTATCGACTTTGGCACTACCAGCGATACATGAAGCTCGGTATACAGGAGCGTTTTAACGATGTCAGACAATACCAAATCGATCAAACTGACTACTGATAACTTCCAAAGCGAGGTACTGCAAAGCGCACAGCCAGTTCTTGTAGATTTCTGGGCACCTTGGTGTGGCCCCTGTCGGATGGTTGGGCCAATGATTGAAGAACTTGCCGCTGATTTTGCCGGACGTGCCAAGGTTGGCAAGTTGAATATTGACGAGAATGACGCTCTGGCGACAAACTACGGCATCCAAGCCGTTCCGACACTGCTGTTTTTCAAGGATGGGCGAGTAGTGGATCAGGTTGTGGGTGTAGCGCCATTCGCTGTGTTGGTTGACAAGCTGAATGCGTTGCAGGAGCAGTATCTGTCAACTTCTCAGGAAGCAGCTTAGCTTTCGACTTAGCAGCCTTGCTAGGAAGCCGTTGTCGCTAATCACGTAACCGATTAACTCCAGAGAGGGAGAGTATTAACCAATATGGATAGGCTTTTCTCTCCCTCTATTGGATTCACTTCAAGATTAAACGATATGGAGATTCAACCCATGAGTAACGAAGTTAATTTGCTATCGCCTGTTAAAGTTGGTCCCTATGAGCTTCGCAATCGCCTTGTGATGGCACCCTTAACTCGTAATCGTGCGGGAGCAGGAAATGTCCCAGGAGCGTTGAATGCTAATTATTACGCTCAACGCGCATCGGCTGGATTGATTATCACCGAAGCCTCTCAAGTTTCACCGCAGGGTTTGGGCTATCCTAGCACTCCAGGAATTTACTCACAAGAACAAGTGGAAGGCTGGCGATTAGTGACTAACGCCGTGCATGAGCGTGGAGGACGAATTTTCCTGCAACTATGGCACGTTGGGCGGATTTCGCACCCTTCACTGCAACCGGATGGTGCGCTACCCGTTGCACCAAGTGCGATCGCACCTGAAGGTGAAGCATCAACGTATGAAGGGCAACAACCTTTTGTAACTCCCCGTGCGTTGCAGATAGATGAGATTCCGGAAATTGTTGAACAATACCGTCAAGGAGCAGAAAACGCTCTAGCCGCTGGGTTTGACGGCGTAGAGATTCATAGTGCCAACGGTTATTTATTGGATCAGTTTCTCCAAGATGGATCGAATCAGCGCACCGATCAATATGGTGGTTCCATTGAAAATCGCGCTCGACTCCTGTTGGAAGTCACTGAAGCCATGACAAGCGTTTGGGGAGCGGAACGTGTGGGAGTGCGCCTCTCGCCCACGGGTACATTTAATAGTATGTATGACTCGAATCCAGCCGCATTATTCAGCTATGTAGCATCTGCCCTTAATCGCTTTGGTCTAGCTTATCTTCATCTCGTAGAACCAAGAGCCGATGCAGATGCTCTCAAGCGCTGGGCTAAAGATATTGGCAACCTCAATGACAAAGAAGTCGGTTTAGCAGCGCGGTACTTCCGTCCAATCTTTACAGGAACTATCATCTCTGCTGGTGGCTATGATCGTGAACAAGGAAATGCAGTTCTAGCGGCTGGGGATGCAGATTTAGTGGCTTATGGCAGACTGTTCATCGCCAATCCTGACTTGCCAGAACGCTTTGCGCTCAATGCTCCATTGAACACCCCAGATCGCTCAACCTTCTACGGTGGGGATGAGCGGGGTTACATTGATTACCCATCACTTGAACTTCAGAGCGCTTAAGCTGATTTCCACTAAAGAACTTACCCATCAGGCGGGGCGAATGAGGATGTCCCATTTAGGCAACAACAGTATTTCAATGCTATTTCCGCCTGAAAGTTGCGTCGTTGTGCGCCACGCATTTTGGAGGCAGCTAACCGCAGAACCTCTATTTGAGATGGACTAAGGCGATTCTCCTGCATCGATAGCTCCAAAGACTTGCTCCTTAACTCGTCATTGTATAGGAGCATCTTTGCTTATCTGGTAATTTGTTTTTCAGAAATTACCGAAATATCAGAAGCGGGTAACGCCAGGATGGAGATGCCTGCGTCATGGACTGAATTTACTCCCTTTCCACTGTAAGATTCTATTGCCAGTCTTCTCCACTCCCCTGAACAAGAGGTAATAGTGTGATCGAATACATTACTTTGCCAAATAATACCCTTCCTCCTGCTGGCCCTTTTCCCCATGCGGTGAGAGCGGGTGATTTTTTGTTTGTCACGGGGCAATTGTCAGAAGATCCCGAATCGGGTGAAATAGTAGCGGGTCTAATAGACCAACAAGTGAGGCGGGTGATGGACAACTTGAAGTTAGTATTGGAACACGCTGGAGCTACGTTGAATCAGGTAGTTATGGCACGGATTTTTATTACTGACTTGCGCTATATAGAGACAGTTAATGAAATTTATCCAACTTACTTTGAAGCAGGTCACTTGCCCAGTCGGACAACAATTGGCGTTGTCGGTCTTGCTGGTTTGGGTGATGTGGAAATTGACTTAATTGTTTACTGTGGTTCGTGAAAACCAGATACAAAAAATCATACTAAAAGGCGATCGCGTAACTTCCCCTTCGGTAGTTTCGCAAAAATCCGATACTTAAGCTTAAATGGCGTAAAGAGATTAGTGTAGGTTAGTAGCATCTCCGCTTTGCCTACAAGAAGAAAACCAGTGTCATTGAGGGCAAAGTAGAAGCGGGCAAGGACTTGTGCCTGTGTTTCTGCATTCAAATACATTAGAGTATTGCGGCAGATCAGCAAATCTAAACGACTAATCGGAGGGTCTTGAACCAAATTGTGGCGACCAAAAATCACACCGCGCCGCAAGTCACTACGGAAGGTACAAACAGTTTTCGATTGGTCGAAGTACTTATTGATCAGTTCGTCGGGAACATCTCGCAATTCTCGACTACTATAGGCAGCAAGACGACCATGGGCAACCGATTCTTCATCTAAATCGGTCGCGTAGATTTTCACCCGTCTTCGGAATTCCTCTTCTCCTAACGCTTCGGCAAGGATAATTGCGATCGTGTAGGCTTCTTCACCAGTCGCGCAGCCAGCACTCCAGACTCGGATTAGTTCATTGTTTGGCTTAGCTTCAAGAATCCGTGGGACTATCTCTTTGGCTATGCATTCCCAAGCCGATGGATCTCGAAAGAAAGTCGTGACATTGAGTAACAGTGCATCAAACAGGTGATTGACTTCAAGGCTATTGGCTTCTAAATAGTCTTGGTAATTATTAAAGGAGTCAATCCCGACTCGCTGCATCCGCTTTTTCGTCAAGCGCATCAGGCTAGGGCGTTTATAACCTGTAAAATCAAACCTGCGAGAATGCTTAAGATAGTTGAGTAACGCCTCAAATGCTAAATCTTGCTCATCACTCACAACACTCTCCTGAAATCTTCCCCTGCACGACTCAATTGGCAACCCAGGTAATTAATTAAACAATTAAAAGTTTTCTCCCCTGCCTCACCTGCTATTTTCAGATTAGGATAACGTTAATTCAACTTAGACTTAACACAATACCGACAAGCAACAGTTCGCTGACGCTTAGGCAGAAGCTCAAAAAAAGGTTTCTAAGTTACTAACAGCATCTACTACACTCTCAAAAGAATCTGAGGCGTTCTACCTATGACCAATAAGATTTTTGACGAACAGATTACTCTGTCCTTGCGGCGCCTTGAAAAACTGTGGCAACGGGCAGATAATTTGCCAAAATCCTCCCCACAGGGATTGCGACAAACAGATGACCTGCCAACTCAGCCACAAGAACTACTTTGGGAGAGTTTAGAAGAACTTACTTCTTCTCTAGAAGAGTTGCGAGTTGTTGTTGAGGAACTTCAGCAACAAAATGATGAATTAGCTCAAATTAACAGGGAAATAGAAGCTGAACGTCAGCGCTATCAACAACTATTTGAACTGGTTCCAGATGGCTATCTAATAACGACCAAAGAAGGGGTAATTCTTGAAGCCAATCAAGCTGCTGTTGAGTTGCTCAAGGTTCCTTCTGTTAGTCTTGCTGGCAAACCCCTTGCTATTTTTGTGGCGGCAGAAGAACGTCATAACTTCTACTCGCAGTTAAATCAGCTTTCTAGAGGCAAGTCAATCAAAAATTGGCTTGTTCCCATTCAGCATAGGCAGCAAGCTGACTTTATCGCCTCATTCACAGTTACACCTGTACAGGATTTGCAAAATCAAGTAGTAAGCTTGTGCTGGCGGATGCAAGACTTTACGGATGAAAACCGAGGAGCAACAACGGTTTGTGTTCCGTCTTCGCTTGAGTCAAGGGGAAGAAGCGACATCACCTCTTCTGCTGTGTCACTGAGTGAATCCTTGGATGTCACAGAGTACAAACACTCAGCCGTGACAACGACTGAAGCACAAGCAAAAGACGAGGAATTTAGTAAGCTTAAATCTCAATTGTTTTATGTCACAACCCATGAACTACGCAACCCACTCAATACTATTTTCGCTTGTGCTGACTTAATCGAAAATAATACTCGCCAAGGAACTGAGGAGAAAAAACAGACTTATCTCCAGCATATAAAAGTAAACGTCAGACGGATAAATCAACTATTGGATGACCTCCTTTTGATGGGGAAAATAGAAGCTGGAACAATAGGTGTGAATCCATCTTTAGTTGATTTAAATGAATTTTGCCGTAGGTTGATTGCTGAGCTACAAGAGGATGAGGGAAAAGAACACAAAGTTACTTTGATTAATGACTATCAAGCCTCAGGTATCTGGGATGAAAAACTGCTACGGCGCATTCTCAAAAATTTACTACTCAATGCGATTAAGTATTCACCTAAAGGTAGTGAGATAAGGCTAAGCATAACTTGTGAAAAAGGACAAGTAGTTTTTCACATTCAAGATTCAGGAATTGGCATTCCTCAACAAGACCAAAAGTTTTTGTTTCAGGCGTTATACCGGGGTAGTAATGTAGGCAAAGTTCCAGGAAGCGGTTTGGGATTGTTGATTGCCAAAGAGTGTGCGATCGCGCAGGGAGGAGAAATCGCTGTAGAGAGTGAAGAGAACCTTGGCACAACGTTTATAGTTACTTTGCCACTGAATCACCGACCAGGGAAGAGTAAGAAGGTGAACTTACTCCCTTCCCGGCAGAAGAATACCAATAACGACGGGGGACTGGGGACTGGTGATTGGGGAAGGGGACAGGATTTGCAATAGGTAATCTTACAGCGGGAAGGGAGTAGATGTTGAACAACGCAATTGAATCAATAACCTAACCTGCCACCTTTTTGCTCAAGACAAACTTCTACAAGAACGGTGCAGGCTTAAAATCTCATTGCACTGGCTCAATCACCATCCTAAAAAAGAACGAGAGGGCAACCAAGCAAAATGGACGTTTCCATCATTGGCGCTAGTGGAGGCTGTGGGCGTGAAATCGTTGCCCAGTTACTGGACTTTCGAGTGCTTTCTCCCACTGAACGACTACAGTTAGTTGGGAGAGCAGAAGGAAAAAGTTCTCAAATTCTGTATGGACTGCGTAGTGACTTAACTGACGCCTACGCTGAGATTGCACCGGAACTGGATGTCGCTTTGCACCCAGAAGAGGTTGTGGGTGATGTGATTGTGATGAGTGCTGGTGTCACGATGACAAGCAGTAAAGCAAGTTCACGAGACGACTTAGCACAAAGCAACTTACCTCTATTTCATAGCTACGCCAAGGCAATTAAGCAATATGGTCATGGTCATGAAATTATCTTGGTTGTAACGAATCCGGTAGAGTTAGCCGTGGAAGTTTTCAGTCACTACTTGGGACGACATCGTGTGATTGGCATTGGCGCATACTCGGATAGCTTGCGCTTTCGGCGGGAAATTGCGAATGATATCGGTGTACGACGGCAGTTGGTACAAGGGTTCGTTGTGGGAGAACACGGTGAAGGCTTGGTGCCACTCTGGAGTAGTGTGCAGATTCATGGCATGGATGAGGAGGAGTTGCAAGCTACCCTCAAACGTCTGCAAAGAGAACGTCAGATTTCTCAATTTGCTGATGAAGTGAGCAAGGAAAAGCAAATTCTCCTTGATTATCTCCACTCAGAACAGATCCGTGAAGCGTTTGAGTATGTTGACCGTTTGCCACCCGATTTGCGTGTAGTGCTTAAACCTTATGTCACACAGATGTCTGGCGCAAGAACCCTCGCTGCTACAGCTAACGCTACGGTGGACTTGGTGCGTAGCCTCCTAGATGGACGGGAAATTGTCGTGTCGGGACAGGTGCGCGTTGATGGCGAGTTTTACGATATCCATACTTCTATTGGAGTCCCAATTATCGTCACACCGATGGGGTGGACTCAGGTTGTGCCAATCGAGTTGTGGGAGGATGAAGCCTTACTGCTCAAACAAACAAGCGATCGCATAAAATCCAAAATTCAGGAGTGGAGTAAGAATGGCTGAAGAGCGCTGGGTATTTGTAATCAAAGCTCAAGATAAACCAGGCGCACTAACAGCAGCGGCGGGAGTATTCTCGAATCGGGGTGTCTCACTAGAGACAATTTTGGGGAGTGGGATAACGTTAGCAGGCACAGATGGAGGTCGGATTGTCCTGAGCTTTCGGGCAACCGAGTACAAGAAGGATATGCTGTTGCGGGTTTTGGGACGCTTGTCAGCCGTGCAGGAAGTGAACTGCTATGATTATTCATCTCCAGAACTCCGTGCGATCGCAGTAGTCCGAGTGTCAGGTACGGATACCGCTTGGGAAGCCTCTGATGTGCAAACAGAAATCGTCTCCCAGAGTGAGGATAGCCAGACGATGTTGCTTACTGGAGTTACACCAGCAGTAGAACAGGTAATTGAGACGCTACGCGAACACAATACCTTGCTGGATGTAGCAATGTCAGTGATGGCAGTTTAGTGTAGGGTAAGGAGTTTTGGTAAGGCTGTATCGTAATCAGTTTTAACGAGTAGAGCCAGCCATCTAACACAGCGCTGCACCATAACATAAAAGTTAGTCGGTTGAGTTCGAGCAGTTGTATACGTTTCGAGTCCTCTACAAACACTGATTTTTGCCCTTGAGCTTGATGTGGTCATAGCAAAAGCGAACCGATAAATGGAAATAAAGATTGATGATCTTTGTGGCTCTGAGATTGCTGAATTTCTTGAGGAGCATATAAGAGAAATGAAGTCTGTTTCGCCTCCAGAAAGTAAGCACGCCCTGGATTTAGAAGGGTTGAGAAAACCAGAAATTACATTTTGGACGGTTTGGGATGAGGGCTGCTTAATAGGTTGTGGAGCAATTAAAAAATTAGACGCAGACAATGCTGAAATTAAGTCGATGCGAACGTGTGTCTCATATCGAGGGAAAGGCGTTGCATCAATGCTACTTCAGCACATTTTGAAAGAAGCGAAGCGACAAGGTTATCAACGTATCAGTCTGGAAACTGGCTCAATGCCATTTTTTGCTCCGGCACGCAATTTATATGCGAAATACGGCTTTAAGCACTGCGCGCCTTTTTCTACATATAAGGAAGATCCAAACAGTGTTTTCATGACTAGGGATCTGTAAGTTACAGCCTAACACTGCACGATGAAGGATACAGGTGAGAGGCGTAGAGTTAAGTGACTAACGCTCTTTTGTCACTCCAGGAAAATAAAAATAGCAGGTCTATTCCTTTTACCTTTCACCCTTTCCCTTTTCCCTTTAGATGCAAAGGCAACTTACCGTGAGGCAAATCGACGTACAGCAAACAAGCTTCCCATTAAACCGACTGAACCACCAAGAGTGAGAAGCAGTAATGGCAGTAGGAGTAGTTGGATTGGGTTGGGTTGTACGCCTCCAGCGAGAAATTGGATGAAATCGGGGCTAGTGGCAAGCAACTTGGCAATAAACTGCAAGACACTGGTAATTAAAAACCAAGCGATCAGAGCGCCAACAACACCAAAGGTAATGCCTTGCAAAATAAACGGCAGATAAATCCAAGCTGTGGTTGCCCCAACGAGTTGCATAATCTCAATTTCGCGCCGCCGCGCCATCACAATTAGGCGTATCGTTGTTGTAATTACGCCAATCGCTGTCAGGCTCAAAAGGCTGGTAATTGTTAGACTCACCCAACCTAAACCCTGATTGAGTTCTTGCATTCGCTTCAGGGCCTCATCCATATACTGAACATCATCAATTCCTGGTATCTTGGCGAGTTGTTGGGCAAGAGTCGGGACATCCTTTTGGTTCCTTGCCTTCACCTTCAATTCATCCACCAGTGGATTACCTTCTAACTGTGCAGTTGCACCTGCAATATCAGATATTCCCAGTTCCTGAACTAAAGATGCCCAAGCTTGTTCTTTAGAAATTATTTTGACTTCAGTCACTTGGGGCAGTTCCTGCACTACGGGTATTACTTTTTCTAACCGTTCTCCAGGATCGAGATACACAGAAACCTCTACCTGACTGCCGAACTGATTCAGCAACCCCTCTAACCTCCAAGAAGCTTGCACACTCATCCCAAAGAGAAACAATAAAACCGTGACGGTACTCACTGCCGCCCAATTCATCCAACCCCCACGCTGCAAGCCGATGAGTGTCTCGCGCAAGAGATAATCGAGTTTAGTTAGAAATTGGAACATCCTCTACGTCTATGCCCAGAAGCGCGTCAATAATTGCTCATTCATAATCGCATCAAGCGCTCTCTTTTGGTGGGGAATCCCCCGAATTTCAAACGGATGGAACTGTTAAAGTAGTAATTAAGAACTCAATTGTCAAAAACCTAGCTTATTCACGAGTCTTCAGCCATGACTGCTCAAGTTGTTGTCGAAAAGAAAAAATTAGAAAACCCTCCTTTAGAGCTTCATTATCTAGGCGATCGCGTTTTGCGTCAGCCTGCCAAGCGCGTTGCCAAGGTTGACCAAAGCATCCGCCAGTTGGCACAAGAAATGCTACAAACCATGTATAGTGCTGATGGTATTGGTCTTGCTGCGCCACAGGTGGGTGTCAATAAGCAAGTCATCGTGATTGACTGTGAGCCTGACAAGCCAGAACAACACCCATTAGTCCTCATTAACCCAGTGATTAAGCGCTTTGGTCGCGCTCTATGTGATGCTCAGGAAGGTTGTCTGAGTATTCCAGGTGTCTACTTGGATGTCACCCGTCCAGATGAAGTTGAAGTGGCATATAAAGACGAGAATGGACGCCCTCAAACGCTGAAGGCAACAGGGCTATTATCCCGTGCCATTCAGCATGAGATGGATCACCTCAATGGGGTAATGTTCGTAGATCGTGTGCAAAATGGCTTAGTTTTGGCACAGGAACTGAAAAAGCACGGCTTCTCTGCACAAGCTGTTAAACCCTTTACTGAATAAGGCAACCAGGAACTATGATGACTCCGAAAAGCGGTCTGTTTTTGATGAGTTCCTGTGTAGCCGCGATCGCAGCCGTTGGTTCGATTTTTGAGCTGTCTTCGGGAAACCCGCAGTTGGGGACGCTAACGACTGGGATTATCCTAGCCGCTAGCATCCCTTTGACTGGATTAATGTTCTACGCGGCAGTCCGTGATGCTAGAGCCAATCAGTAGTTTGTATTTGGTTGGCGAGTTAACTGTTGTTGGTTGGAGAGTTAACAAATAACCCACAACTAAAACCAAATAACAGATAGCCAACAACCAATTATGACAGGTCAGGTTTATCGTGGATTTCTGCGACAGCTATCTACTGGTAATGTAGTAGGGTTGCTCCTGCCGCCCTATGCTCTATCCGATGAGCAAGAAATGGTGATTGGACGCGACCCTAGCTGTCAAATTATCTTAGAGCCACATCAGTACACGATCGTATCGCGGCGTCATGCTGTGATTCGCCCACTCCATTCTTTGAGAAATGGCTTGGCGCATTGGGAAATTTGCGACCTCAGTAGTGCGAATGGCACCTATATTAATGGGCAGTACTTAAAAGGTTGTCATAAATTACAACCGGGCGATCGCATTGAGTTAGGTCAGGGTGGCCCAGAATTTATCTTCGAGTGTCCACACTACAATCCTGTACCACTCACACCTCCACCAACCCCTTATAATCTCACGGCAGCGGGGAAAACACCTCTAATCTCGGCTGGTGCGGCTAGTTATCAAAAACCTGACTCTGTTACCTTTACCCAACTATTTCCTCTCGCTTCAACCGGACGTGACTTAACTCAGAAAGCGTTCTTGATACCAGGCATCCTCACGGTAGTGTTTGTTGTGTTGATGTTTGCTGCCGTTGGTCAATCGGCTGTCTTTAATCTGCTGCTGGCAACGTATCTGTCAGGAGCAGCTTTTTTCTTTGTCTACCAACTCTGCGGCAAGTCTAAACCGTTGTGGGTGTTGATCGCTTGTGCGTTGTGTACCAGTCTCATCCTCGTTGGTCCAATCCTGCCGCTATTTATCCTCATTTTCCGGGATATTTTGCCTGGAAAGCTGCCAAATGAAGGGGAAGTAGTTAGCGCAGCCTCGTTATTTGTTCGGATGTTTTTTGGGGCGGGGTTGATGGAAGAGTTGCTCAAGGCATTACCAGTGCTGGGGGCATATTTCCTGGGAATGCTTTTCTCTTCCCCTTGGCGAGAACGGATTGGTGTCTGGGAACCCTTGGATGGAATATTGTTAGGGGCAGCATCGGCTGTTGGCTTTACTCTGCTGGAAACGCTAGGGCAATACGTCCCGGAAATAATGAATAATGTCACCCTGCAAGCAGGTGAGGGGCAACTGTTGGGACTACAGTTGTTGATTCCTCGGATTCTTGGCTCAGTTGTAGGGCACATGGCATACAGTGGCTATTTGGGATATTTTATTGGGTTGAGCATCCTCAAGCCGAGTAAGCGTTGGCGAATTCTGAGTGTCGGCTATCTCTGTGCAGCAACACTTCATGCTTTATGGAATGCAACGGGATATGTTAGTCCTTTGCTCTTAGCTGTCGTTGGTGTTTTGTCCTATGCTTTCCTCGCCTCTGCAATCCTCAAGGCAAGGGCACTTTCCCCAACGAGATCGCAAAACTTTGCCACCCGCTTTTCTGGAAATTAGCGATCGCACAACCAGCCTTGTCTGTTCAGAGTAGGCTTAAATCGTATGAACAGTCTGGGAAGGAATCGTTGATACAATTGAGGCTCAATCAAATTTTTGCACAGTGACAGAAATGAAGTTTGCGCCAACTAATTTTTGCTACGCAAAAATTAGTTGGCGCAAAAAATTTAATGACTCGTCTACGAGTTCAAGACTTTTCCACATGACTACTGGAAACCGCCTACTTACCCTTCTACCCCGTGAGCTATACAAGAAGCTTGCCCCCAACCTGAAGCAAGTTTCGCTGGAACTGGGCACGATACTCCACCATCCTGGTGAGACTATCGAGTCTCTCTATTTCCCTACTGGTTGCCTTCTCTCGATCACCGTCACGATGAATGATGGCTCCACGTCTGAGGCGGGTCTGATCGGCAACAGGGAGGTACTCGGTGTCAATGCCTTCATGGGCGGAAGGGAAACCACGCAGACAGAATATATCGTACAGATGGCTGGCAGCGCAATCAAAGTGGATGCACAACTGCTGCTGGAGGAGTTTGACCGCAACAAGGATCTGCGTGACGTGATGCTGCGCTACACCCAAGCCCTGATCGCCCAGATCTCGCAAACTACAGGCTGCAACAGCCTCCACAATCTAGACCAACGCTTAGCACGCTGGCTGCTCGAAGCTCAAGACCGCACTGACTCGGTTGAGCTTAAGCTTACGCATGAGTTCATCTCCCACATGCTGGGTGTACGCCGTGCTGGTGTCACCCAAGCTGCCCAAAAGCTTCAGGAGAACGGTCTGATCCGGTACCAGCGAGGTAAGGTCACAATCCTGGATCAGAGAGGGCTGGAAGCGTCTTCGTGTGAGTGTTTCAGGGTTCTTAGAGAGGAATATGATCGCTTGCTCGGAGCAAAGGACAGAGATAGATAATCAGATGGTTCTTCCTTTGTGTCGTGCGGCAGAAATGAAGCAGTTTCTCTGAGCCTGTCCGTCTAATTGCTTAAGTCTATTCAGGCTGCATGATTCCTCTTCTCCTCAGTCTGTCTGCAAGTCACGTTTTTGGAGAGGAGGAAATGGAGAACAAATGAACGAGAAAAAAGATACGCCACCGACAATCCTGATGATCGAACTGGATGACGACACACGCCCACTCCTGAAGCAAAACCTCTACAACTGGGGCTACCGCGTGCTTATGGCGTTAGAGGAAGAAGACGCGATCGCCATAGCGCGTGGTGTACGCGATCATCCTGACCTGATTTTGCTCAACCAAATCAAGCTGCCGATAGACGAATTTGTTAACATGGGGCGGCGTATCCGTCAAGGCGCGGAACTCCCCAGCAACACGCCGATTGTCGTCATGGCTGAGCGGTACGGCGAGGATATGGAAGGCAAGGACATTAAGGTGGGTGAAAGCGAGTACGTGACTTATTTAGAAGATGGAGAACAGTTGATGAATCTTCTACACCGTCTTTGCCCAATCTAGAACCAACTTATTGTTCGGTTTTCACGAATTAATTCATGCCATGAATCAATTTCAACCTTTTTTTTCAAGGTACTAACCATGCCAAAATACCCTTGGCAATCTTTTTGTCTAAAAGCGATTGTGAGAGCAAACGGGCAAGGAGTTGACGTAAAGCCCAGCGACCAACACTTGGTAATAACAACATCAGTAGCCGCTTTAAACCTACTTGCAAGAACCAAGACATCACTACAGGTGCCAACAGCATCCAAGGACTACTCTGCATTAGTTGCTGTATGTAAGGAATCACCGTTCCCGCAGTAATCAGTATAGATAGCGCCCAAGATAACAGATTGACCTTTAGTAATACCCTCAATCGCAATTGACTTAGTAATTGATCAATTAGCCAATAGTGAGCTGAGGCAATCGTATAGCAAAATTTGGGACGTTCTAGACAGTCGCTCTTAATCTGATGAATAATATCGCCATCAGTTGAGATAACACTTCGCATCAGTGCCTCCTCGACACCTCCTCGCAGATAGTAGGTACAGAAGGTCAATCCAGACTGTAAACGGCTTTTGCCATCAATCAGGGCGTAGTAGCGCAAATCTGCTAGAAATTGGCGGGAAATCTCAAGGGGGCGACCTGTTTCTTGAGCTTGTTGAATGCTTGTGAGAATGTCTTTATCTAGATGAAAGTGAATGCCGTGGAACAGCACACGCTTACGAGTGATTTGTTCTTTATCAACTTGAATGTACGGATCTAAATTCAGACCGTTGTTGTTAGGAACCTTTTGGGAGTGTTTTTGGCGGAGAGGATGCGGCACGGGAGGAAAACTCTATCCTTACCCTTTTTGTTTTTGTGAATTCCAAGGAAGAAATTCTCTGCTAGAAGCTCGTTGAAGTGAACCTTGCACGAGATTGATGATAAATTCTAATAGTCCGCGCCACTGCCTTTCACCAGCGAGGACACCTTCTTTGTGGATTAGTAAGATTGTGTCTCGATGAGGATGGTCAAAAATTTCTTGAGAGTAACGGTTGATGATATCTCCATCTAGCTGAATGACCGTTTGGGCGTAAATCATATCAGTTGTCACTGCCTTTTGCAGAACTTCTGATTTGATATAGCCTTCTTGCTCAGCTTGCTTTTTCAGGAGCGCTTTGTTGCGATTATCCAGTGCGGCTTTTAGTTCACTAATCTTCCGCAAGCTGCGTAAGAAATGACTATCAGCCAAAACTTTTTGCGCCTTTAGAATATCTTCAGGGCTAGTGGGTTGAACAGGGTCTGGCAGTCGTGTTTGGATGTCATGCATTTCTACCGTTGGGTCGGTAAGAATTTGACCATTTCCTCGTGCTGAATCCAGGACGCTTGGGTCATAAAATTCAGAGGTTGGGTTAGTCAGGAGCAATGTGTACTCTAGTTCCAGATTTTTGCGTAACTCAAGATAGCGATCGCGTAATGACTCATGGATTTCCTGTTGTGCAAGATAGTCCTGAGATATTGCATAAATATCCCGATAAGCTTCCCAAGCAATAAACTTGTCCCCAGTAATTTGCGCCACAACCATCGTGTTGACCTCTAAGGCCGTGATGTCAACAAGAACTTCACCCAGAGACTGCAAAAATTCATTCAGGGTTCTACCTAAACTAGGAGGAACAGGTCTGCTGCTTGGTGCTGATAAGTCTGACAATTCGTTTCTGTTGCGGTTTCTGGTATTGGTCAAAGCTGTCATGCTCCTTAGTGTTTAATTGTTTTGGTTTGGAAAGCGATGGGGTGGTGGCACTCTTTTTTCTACAGACTTCGGCTCATCGTCTTCAAACAACGCATCTATGGGGTCGATAGCTGAATCCTCTTGCGGTTCAGTTATTCCCTGGAGAAAGTCATCTGACTCTTCAAACACACGTTGTTCTGTAGAGGAATCTGTATCAAGGCTTTCGCTTAAATCAATGTCCTCAGTTGCAGAGGAAGCCGACTCTTCAAGAGTTAGATCATCTAACGACTGAGACAAGTCAAACTCACTATCTGGATCTGGATTGGCTGAATAGGGTTCTAGCTCTTGTGCCGAAAACTCATCCCAGTCTTCATTAATGTCCACGTCCGGTAGCAACTCATCCAACGCTGAAGGCGCAGCAAACGGATCGGTGTCTTCCTCTAAATCACCCCAATCTTCATCCTCTCCCAAATCCAATGACTCCATATCAGCCACGGGTATATCAGGTATAGACTCTGGTTCTTCTACCACCCACTCATCCCACGCCTCATCCTCTTCCAGATTTAACGAATCCAAGCTAGGAATAGGCTGATCTGGTTCTGGCGTAGGTTCGGGTTCAATCAAGTCACCCCAATCCTCATCATCAATTTCCGCGTCTGGAGTCTCAATATTTGGTACGGGTGAAGTTGATGGGTCAAAATCCTCAAAGGAGACAACTTCTACCTCCTGGGTTGCTGGTGTTTCTGAGGTAGCTGGTTCAGACTCAGGTTCAACTAAGTCTCCCCAATCTTCATCATCAATTTCCGCGTCTGGAGCCTCAATATTTGGTTCCGCGTCTGGAGCTTCAATGTTTGTGGCTGGTGAATTTGATGGGTCAAAATCCTCAAAGGAGACAACTTCTACCTCCGGGGTTGCTGGAGCTTCTGAGGTAGCTGGTTCAGACTCAGGTTCATCCAAATCTCCCCAATCCTCATCATCAATTTCCGCGTCTGGAGCCTCAATATTTGGTACGGGTGAAGTTGATGGGTCAAAATCCTCAAAGGAGACAACTTCTACCTCCGGGGTTGCTGGAGCTTCTGAGGTAGCTGGTTCAGGCTCAATTTCAACTAAGTCTCCCCAATCTTCATCAATTTCTTCGTCTGGTGCCTCAATATTTGGTGTTGGTAAAGTTGGCGGCGAGTCGAAATCATCAAATGCGAGAACTTCTACCGCCTGGGTTGCTGGTGCTTCTAAGGTAGTTGGTTCAGACTCAGGTTCAACTAAGTCTCCCCAATCTTCATCGATTTCCTCGTCTGGAGCCTCAATATTTGGTGTTGGTGAAGTTGGCGGCGAGTCGAAATCATCAAAGATTAGAACTTCTACCGCCTGGGTTGCTGAGGCTTCTGAGGTAGTTGGTTCAGGCTCAATTTCAACTAAGTCTCCCCAGTCTTCATCATCAATTTCCGCGTCTGGAGCCTCAATATTTAGTACGGGGGAAGTTGGAGGTGACTCAAAATCATCAAGACTGAAAACTTCTACCTCCTGGCTTACTGAGGCTTCTAAGGTAACTGGTTCAGCCTCAAGTTCAACTAAGTCTCCCCAATCTTCATCAGTTTTTGAGTCTGAGGCTTCGATATTTGCGGCTGGTGAGGTTGGAGGTAACTCTAAATCTTCTAAAGTGAAAATTCCCCAGTCCGGGTTCTCTTGAGAATCTAAGGCGGTAGGTTCTGACTCTAGTTCTTGTTCAACAAAGCTTTCCCAGTCCTCACCCAGCTCTACGTTTGATGAGTGTTCATCAGATAGCGACACTACACGCAAAGACTCTAGTAAATCCAAGACAGAGTCATCCCAATTATCCTCATCTGTTTCTGACTCTGAGTCAATTGTGCTATCTACTGATGTTGTTGAGGAGGAACTTTGTTCTTCAACAGGTAAAGGTGGTGTAGCGGATTCCTCTTCAGTTGCTGTGTTTGTAATAACAGCCGAATCCTCAACTACTAATGGCAGCGCAATGTCTAACTCTGCATCACTAGGCTCTTCGATGGGTGTGTTGGGAAAAACAGTATCCTCAACAACCGATTCTGGAGGATTGATGACCCCACCTGTGTCAATAATCTCTTCATCCGTTACCGTGTGAGGAATCACCATAGAATCCTCAACTACTGATTCTGGAGGTTCGATAACCACACTCGTATCAGTAACAGCATCAGAAGGTGCTAAAAGCTCATTCTCAAAAGGAGGTGAGTCCAGTTCAATGCTAGGAGGAGCTTCTTGTTGGTAACGCAGGGCAACCAAAGCCTCAAAAAGCTTTTGTAGGCTCTTCAGGTTGTTGTGAATAATCTTGTTACCTTCAGCAACCTGCTCAAGATGAAACTGGTGTAGTTCTTTATATCGACCATCATTGAGGAACTGATCACCAATCTCATTTTCGATATCACCCTCAATCAGGTTGATACGAGTCCGTAGGCGATGACCGGGTTTTGCCTTATCTGCCTCATCATCCTCTGCTGAAGCAACCCAAGTGGTAATTTTTAACTCAACAGCTTCACTAAGTGCTAAGGCAAGAGCCTCAGTAATGTTGCCTGCCTTGAGTTGTTCTCTGAAGTCATCGCTCAACGCCATAATAGTAATTCCACCGAAGTCAGGCAGTTTACTGACAAAGACACTGCAAAGATGATAATCTCACTTACTTCAATTTTTACGGCAAGTTGTCCTGTGTTGAGGGTGGGAGGACAGAATTTCCTGGCTCAATACGGCGTGAGTTTGACGGTAGCTTGTTAATGGTGTTTGTCAAAACCGTAAACAGTTGTTGGATGTTTTCTAAATTATTCTGAATAATTTTGCGTCCTTCTAGAACCTGCTCCATGTGAAATTGCCGAAGTTCTGTGTAGGGGCCATTACCAATAAACTGGCTGCCAACTTCGTTTTCGATGTCACCATCAACGATATTAATACGAGTACGCATTCGACAATTGGCTGTTGGCTGGTCTGTCTCGCTTGAAGTCTCTGTCTCTGAGGATACCCAGGTAGTAATTTCTAACTCAACGGCTTCACCTAATGCCAGGGTGAGGGCATCAATAATTTGTCCTGCCTTGAGTTTCTCTTTGAAGTCGTCACTGATTGCCATAAGGTTACGCTTGCCTCAAGCTGTACAGTTAGCTCGAATATTAGCCCAGAAGTCTCTTGAATATACCAAAGCTCAGCTTAACCTTCAAAAAGTTAACGTAAGCACTACTGGACTGAGTTCATTGCCAAAAGTCAGTGACATCGTATCCTAGCTCACTAAGCATCTGACGCAAAAGCGGTAGGCTAAGACCAATGACATTGCTATGGCAGCCTTCTAGTTTTTCAACGAAAAGTCCACCTCGACCTTCTAGAGCGAAGCAGCCAGCACAATTGAGGGGTTCTCTGGTAGCAACGTAAGCGGCGATCGCATGATCACTGACATTGGCAAAGTACACTTTTGTAATCCCACAGCGTACCAAGGTTTTATCCTGAGACAGATCAATCAGAGCATGACCTGTGTAGAGAACGCCAACAGTCCCTCGCATCTGCTGCCAACGTGCGATCGCTTCTTCTGGATTAGCGGGTTTCCCATGAATTTCACCGCCTACGCTCAAAACTGAATCACAGCCTAGCACCAAAGCGTCACTAAGCTGGTTTGCAACGGTTTGGGCTTTGCGTAGTGCTAAAGTCTCAACCAAAGGTACTGGGTCACTTAGCTGAACTTGAGATTCATCAAAGTCACTCTGGCGAACGACTGGCTCAATTCCTGCATTTTGCAACAAGCGTCTACGCGCTGGTGAAGCCGAGGCTAATACAAAGGTTGGAACACCCATGCCATTTTGGTTTTATTATCTACGTGCAGAGCTTCAATACACGGAAAATGATTTAACGACTTGATTAATCACCTTCTGCATCTTACCCCAGCGTTGTTCGGTTGTAGACGCATTGAACGTGTAGAGTTTGCCACGACTGACGGCTACACTGGCGAGGTTGTGTCGTCTTTGATTGGGAAGTTTAACGGTGTACTCCAGAAGATAATACGTCTTGTCACCCGACTCACGGGCTTCGGCGTTGACTAATTCTGCTTCACGACCTGAATCGGGTGGTGCGATCGCATTTTTTTGCAATTTGTAACCAACTTCTCCTGGTGTTCCTAAATCTGCTAGAGTTTGACCTTCAGGAATTGAGCCGACTACAACACTGACATTTTCAGAAGTCTCAATGATGTCATGGAATACAACATCCGGGCCGTCACTCACTTTTACGGGTAACCAGCCGTTGGGGTACAGAAACTCATAGCCATCAATGCTGTCTACATAGCTTTTTAGCCCGCTGATACCAGTATTGCAGCCATAAAGACTCAGGCTTACTACCAGCATTAGGAGTACAGCGATTCTTTTGAGCATCTCCCTCTTCCTTCAATCCAATGGCTTTATTGTCTCATCTTTAGGTTACTAAAGAGGGGAAGCCGATGGATATTACTTTTTCATAGCGGTTGAAAGGAGTTCATCTGAACTCCTGCAACTCCTGTATTCTTCTTGTTCACACGCCTCCCCTAACCAAGGATTTATCGAGTAAAACAAGAGATTGAACACTCAAACTCTTCTTGGAGTACTTGCTTCCGATTCAAATCTTCATCTAAATCATCTACCCATTACCCCCGATCAGGGCGCTAATTTAGGAAGAGAAGGACTGATAATTCTTTCACGTTTCCGGTCTAATTATTGAGCTACTACCCGGTTTCTACGCTGCCTTGGAGGAAAATTATGAACCAGACTTATCGAATGATCGCTATTGTGGGGTTTACTACGGTACTGGCTGGACTTGTCTCTCCTGTCCACGCTCAACTCCCCGATGGAGGCACCGCACCACGTTCTTCTTGGCTAATGACGGCTCAAGCTGAGAATAACCAAGCAAGGGCTGTGGAGTTGTATAACCAAGGGGTCGATAAATTAGATTCTGGGGATTATCGAGGTGCGATCGCAAGCTTTGAACAGGCGATACAACTCGACGCTAATGACGCTGATACCTACTACAATCGCGGTTATGCATACCACAGTTTAGGCAATTATGATAAAGCAATCTCGGATTACAGCGCTGCGATCCGGATTAAACCTGACTTTGACCAAGCTTACAGTAACCGAGGTTATGCTCAGTATGTTTTGAAGAATTACCGAGAAGCGATCGCAGATTGCACCAAAGCAATTGAAATGAATCCTAAGAATGACACAGCTTATGTTAGCCGAGGCAATGCTCACGATGAACTCGGAGAGCATCAAAAAGCGATCGCAGACTATGAGCAAGCCTTGAAGATTAACCCGGACAACGCCATGGCTTATTACAATCGGGGGCTAACTCGTAATCGGCTTAAAGAGCATCAAGCCGCTATCGCAGATTACACAGAAGCCATTCGGATTCAACCGACGTTTGGAGAGGCATTTTACAACCGAGGCTTATCCCACTTTAATCTTGAACAGACTGAGCCAGCTATAAAAGACTTGCAGCAAGCCGCTGCGCTTTTCCAAGAACAAGGTAGAACAACAAACTACCAGAGTGTCCTGAATGCGATTAGAACAATTCAACAATAACTGACACTCTGGCTCAATCTAGTTTTTCCTTGTCAGGATTGCTCGTAGTTGGGAAATTTAAGCGATCGCACCTACTCACTTAGCTAACGCTAGATGCTGAGTAAGCCACGAACAGCAAGCCGCCAATCAATACCAGCGCTGCCATACCCAGCAAAATGTAGTTTCGCTGTTGGGCTTTCGTTGGAGGCTCGGCATGGTAAGTCTTTGTCTCTGGGGCGAAGTTATTGATCAGCCCGCCTTCTTCTTCAGTAAATGGCATGAATGAAAACCTTTTTGCTATTTAAAGTAAATGTTACAAAAACCTTGCATAACACTCTCTCCTTATCGTAATAAATTGTTGCATTTTTTCATACCCCCCTGTGCGATCATCTGAAGTTTGCCCAATTCTTTGCTGTCAAACTGGCAGCTTACTTAGCATTTAGGTGGGACGTAGAATTTTTCTAAAGACAATATTGACCAAAGCCAACGCGATCGCACTAACAACACTCCAATGACAAGAAGTGATGCGATCGCACTCATCACTTTATTGTCCCATCCACCTTCTAACTGACCCAGGTAGTGAGAACCAATCAGCACCGTATGAATCGCTGCAAGGACTAAAGCGGGAACAGATAGCAGGTGAATGTATCGCCAACGTTTGCCTAAACTCTTCTGAAGGCGGTCAAAACTAGTGAACGCGGCTGGTGTCATGAGTACTAGTGCCAATATGCCAGATGCGATCGCGCATTGCTGCATTGGCACCATGAAGAAAAACGCATCCACATTCCACTGCAATGTATGGTCTAGCATATGACCTGTATGAGCCAGTGCTAGGACATAGGCACCAACTCCCAAAGCACGGCGATAGCGTGATGGTTGTACCCAGAAGCGGCTAATCGGACGAGCAATCAGCGCCAGCATCAACAAAATCAAGGCGGCGTGACCTGTATAATCCACCATGTCACCTGTTCGCAGCAGCGTTAGGATACCGATGCTAAGTGTTACCCAGCCTCCTAAGCGAAACAACTGACTGCGTTTATCTGCACTGAGTTTAGATGCTGACACCCCCACACCCAACATCATTGGCATCGTACCCAAGCCAAACGCCAGCATCGTTGCCGTTCCCAGCCAGAGATTTCCGGTTTCCGCAGCCTTAATTTGAGCGGCATACAGAAAACCACAAGGAATCAAGCCCCAAACGCTACCCAAAAGCGCAGGTGTCCACCAGTGGGGTTTGGCGGAAAGCTTGCTCATCGCTGTACTGAGGCGTTGATGTAAGTTACTTTGGGTCAGTGGGTGCAATATTGGGACACGCGGGAGGAAGTCCGGTTTAATCTGTACTAAGCCAAACCAAATCAGCATGATGCCAGTAAGAATTGCCATTCCCTGACGTAAGGCACTGCCTATTCCCGCTAATTGCCCCCCAGCTAGTACCACAGAACCCAACGCACCAATTCCTGCACCTACTAACGCATAGCTAAGGATTCGCCCTAGGTTTAGCAAAACGTGAAAACGAAAGGCTAACCATTTTTGGTTGTCTTGCGGCTGGGATAAGGAAAAAGCGACAGTGAGGGGGCCACACATTCCAACACAGTGACCAAAACTCCCTAGGAATCCTAGAGCCGTTATGAGTAGAAGGTCTAGAAACATAATGCTTGGTTTATCCCAGGTGATGCTTGAAGCAGACAGCTTGAAGAGGGATTTCTTCTGAATTTCCTCAGGGATTGTAGGAAATGCGATCGCGTTTGTCAAAAGACAAGCTGTCAAACTTTCTTTGGGAATGGGGAATTGGTGATTGGGGGGTTTCTCACCTAGGGATTGAATTGTTTTTGATGCTGAAGAAGTTTTTCTTATCGTTGTTTGTGCCTGGGCATTAGTACAGCTTTCACGTCTCTGACAAAGGCGATCAATTTAGCTTCGGTAACATCTGTAAGCCCATAAACTCCAGCTAAATACCTGATCGTTGCAATATCCCTTTGAGTTAAGTCGTTCGGAACTGATTGGCGGCTATTTTTCCGACCATCTATCACCTGCTCAATCAGGTTCTCAATTTCTTTGGCAGCTTTCAGATTGTAAAGCTGATCCTCAATCTCTTGGTTTGAGGTTCCCAGTTTCCTTTCAGTTTCCTCTCGAACTTGAGCGACTGACTTGGTGAATAACCCTTGAGGAGTAGCTTTGCGCTTATGCTGTAGCTTCCCTTTCTTATTGCTGATGTTCCTGAGCATGGCGTCAACCTTATGTCACTTGTCAAGAACTGAAAGTAGCGATCGCACTCTCTCGCCTGTTGGTTGTTAGCCCTTACGAACATGAACCAGCTTTCCTGGTTCTAAGCAAAAGCTCTTGCCATAGCGTATTATCAATTGTTTACATTTTCCTCACTCTATAGATAGTTAATCAATAGGAGACATCCAAAATTACTATTCGTTGTTAGTAGCTAAAAAACAACTGATATCAATTCCCTTTGATATTGCATTAAATTTTAAATTTTACCTAGAGTGTCTATGCCACAAGAGCAAGCCACTTAGGATAAGCGTAAGAATTTTTAGCGACTAGCTTGGGACTTCGGTAGGTTTGGCTTACTAAGCGGACAACATTCTCAAAATGCTGGATTTGGTTAGCGTTTTTCTCTGCAACCTCAAAAGCAACACTCCACCAGTCATTGTTATTCACCCTAAGCTGAGTAAGTTCATAACCGATGCCTTGATAAAGGCGTTGCGATCGCGTTTTCTTCACCGCAATCCACGCTTTTGTCCCAACGACATCCACTGGCATAATACTTTCTTGCTCTGGGTCGTCACAAATCCACTTCAGCCATTTTTCAACGTTCCCTTGCCAGGTAGCACTGGAAGCCTCACCAAATTCCAAGCTACCTAACTGGGCTTTCCGCCACTTCACTTCTAAACGCCCCTGCCGCAGTTTGATATTGAGATAGTCGCACTCTGGCGTGTAGAGATATAGGTCTTCCCGTTCTTCTGGTGAACCCAGTAATTCACCGGGACTATCAGCAAGAAACCAGTGTTCCACCTCTGTTGGTAGTGTGCCCTGAGAAAACCAGCGTAGTTCTAGAGTCGTCAACATCAATTTATCAATTCACCCGAATGGGCTAGAGCCAAGTCAGCTTGTAGTTGATACTATGATGATATCATTTTGGCTCAAATGACTTGCCCTTGTAGGAGTAGATTATGGAACGGATTAAAGAAATTCCCGCGTCTAAAGTCAACGGTTTTGTCGCTCTTATCGTCATACTAGCCATAGCCGTTTTTGGGGGATGGTTGGCTTGGTCAACCATCCAAGGGTTGGAAGCCGTATTAGGAAGAGGCATCAGAGTAGCAGATTTTTTCTTAGGGGACGAATTAGCAGCCGAGTTGGGTGCCTGGTTAGGAGCAATACTGCTAGTAGTGGTAATTCCGTCTGTGTCGGGGTTCTTTACCGTTGAGCCAAATGAATCAGTCGTGCTTGTGTTTTTGGGACGTTACGTCGGTACTGTTAAGGAGGCGGGATTTTGGTGGACTAATCCCTTTACCACGAGACGCAGGGTTTCTCTGCGGGTTCGCAACTTTAATAGCAAGCTACTAAAAGTTAATGATGCTCAAGGCAGTCCGATTGAGATTGCGGCTGTGGTGGTATGGCAGGTAGTAGACTCAGCCAAGTCTAAATTTGATGTCGATGATTACGAAGAATTTATTGCTATCCAGAGCGAGACAGCGATTCGAGCCTTGGCAATCCGCTATCCTTATGATGCTCCTGATGAATCTTCTATATCTTCCCTACGAGGAATTCCCGACGAAATAGCGCTGTTTCTCCAGAAAGAATTGCAAGCGCGACTTGAAGTTGCAGGAGTCGAAGTGTTGGAGGCGAGACTTTCGCACCTTGCTTATGCGCCCGAAATTGCCCAAGTAATGTTGCGTCGTCAGCAAGCGCGGGCAATCATTGATGCACGACGGCAGATTGTGGAGGGTGCAGTCGGGATGGTGGATGAAGCACTCAAGCGCATAAGCGAACAGCAAATCGTTGACTTGGATGAGGAACGCAAAGCCGCTATGATAAACAACCTGCTGGTGGTTTTAACCTCTGATCAGAACACACAGCCTGTGGTGAATACGGGTAGCCTTTATACATGAGCAAGAAGAAACGGTTCTTGCTGCGTCTAGACCCGAAGCTATATGAAACACTAGAGAGATGGTCGGCTGATGAGTTGAGGAGTGTGAATGCTCAGATTGAGTATCTATTGACACAAGCGGCGCATAAGGCAGGGCGGTTGAAAGAGAATAAGCACAATAAGCGATCGCAACTTCCCACTCAGTCAAAATCTACCCCAGAACCGGAAGAAACGCCAGAAGACATTCCACGCCCCAACTCAGTGCAACCCCCCCTCTTAGAGTAGATTGCAAGTCAACACGCGCCGAATGGTCTAGACAAAGTTGAAGCCCGTAAAGGTGAAGTCTAGCTGCAAGCTGAGATTAGTTACATTTTCCACAACACCAATCAAATTACCTTGGTAGCTAATTTGTGTCTCTCCGAAAATGCCCAACTCAAGAGAGTAGTCACTAATGCTGCCAAAGACTTGAATTTTATCGCCTTCTGCTCGACTAAAGTCTACAATCCTAGCGAATTCATCTGTCGCTGGACTTGTATAGAAAGCAAAGCCCTCACCGAGAACAAACGTGTCTGCTCCCGTACCTCCTTCTAGAGTGTCAAAATCAAACTCTGGATTGGTACCGCCACCATAACCAATTAGGTAGTCATTGCCAGCACCGCCATAAAGCTCATCAGCACCAGCACCCCCGTACAAAGTATCAGAGCCATACCCTCCAAAAAGAGAATCATCGCCATCATTCCCGAACAAGGTATCATTTCCCCTGTTGCCGTACAGGGTATCCTCACTGCCATCACTGCCGTACAACGTATCGTTACCAGTACGACCATACGCCAAGGGGGTATCAATGCTTAGCTGCCAGAAATCGTTTCCGAGTGTTCCATAGTAGATTGCCATTGTTGAGTTTCCCTAAATTTCTAGTAGTGTGCAGACGCTAACCAAGTTGGTTTGATAAAAGACATCTCTTCCTAACTACAAGAGTCATCTAGATATTTACGGAAATGCACCGACTTTAGCCAATAAGCTTTTAAAGATAGACATCATCGTGGATGACCGCCACCTGTTGAGGAAAATCTTTCTCTTCCTACTCCCCTTGCCTTTTTTCGAGGTAAGTGATGAACTAAAGATTCTAAGTATCACTTAGCCGGATTCTGTAGTTATGGCTTCAGCAGCAGAAAATAAAGACCAGCAACATCCTCAAGAAAAGCGTGACAAGGAAGTCATTGAACGTCTTTTAAGAGAAGGGCAAACTGATTACAACCATGCAGAACTTGCCCGACTACGGATTCGCTATTGTGGCTTTCCAGGTGCTAGAGAAATTCAACTTAGCTTAGATAGAGTTCTTCAACAGTGGCAACTGACCGAAGAACAACTTTTTGAGCTGACTCGTCGGTTGCATGAAGTGGGTCAAGTTTACCGACGTGGCGACTCTCAAGGACAAGATGATTGGAGTTAATCTTTATGAGCTACGGGTTTTGAGAAATCTTGCTGATTGCAAGAGAGCCTGTTACCTCACTCCCGTATTTTTGTGTGTTTAGCCTACCTATTTAGTAGGTGTTTCTGCCGGATGCTTCTTGGGTGCTGGAGGTAAAAGCTTTGATGTTTGCCTGTGTGTAGGTAGTTGGCTCAAGGAAGTGGCTTGCTGAGGCTTGGATTGGGATGCTTGAGTCGTAACGGGTTGACGCGCAGCCCTAGAAACAGCAGTAAGAATTTCTGCCCTAACTGGTTCTACCGTCTGAGCAACTTGCACTTGATTTTCCAGTTGCTGGGCTGAAGACACTAGGCTGCCTAGTCCATCCACTAACCGCTTCACATTACTGCGAAACTCAGGATCGCCTGTTAGCTCATCCAAATCTGCGGTAATTTTTTGAGCATTCTCAAATGTTGCCCGTGCTGAGTCGAGAGTTTGTTGCAGCACTAAGATATTGGTTGGGCTATTTAGGGCAGTGGAGATGTCGCGCAAGTTGGCAGAAGCGGTTGCGGCATTGGTAGAGAGCGTTTCTAAATTCCCTAGCAATACTCCGACATTCGCCCGACCAACACTGGAATTGACCTGACCAACAGTGGAGTTAAGCTGCGCTATGGTTGGGGAGAAGCCGCTAACTAGCAACCGCAGTTGCTCGCTAGTTTGCCTGACACTATCCAAGGTTTCGACTAAGTTACCCCGATTACTCGTGACTAAATCATTAGCAGAAGCAACAAGTTGATTGAGCTGAGCCGCTGTTAGGCTGTATTGGTCGGCAGTATTGGCAATGCGATTCGCTGCTATACCCGCTTGAACTGCTGTCTGATTAGCGGCTGCGGTAACGGAATTGGCGGCTGTTGAGAAGCCTCCTACCTCTTGACGGACTGAGCGAGATAAGAGGGATAACTCACCAGTAAGCTGGGATACTCCAATCGCAGCAACCGAGGCATTTTTGGTCAGTGCATTGACATTGTTGAAGAACGCTGGATCGCCGTAGAGTTGGGCAAGGCGAGTACCACTACGCAGTAGTTCAACAAAACTGACTCCAATTTGACCATTTACCCGATCTTGGTCACAAATGACTAGCTGAGAGTTACAGCGTGAACTCTGGGGATTGATTGATAGTGCGTCTTTGGGAAGCTGTCTTGTGGGTGTGATGTCAATTGTGGTTTCGCCAACTAAACCGGATTGATTCGCTTCAATAACGGCATTGCGAGGAATTAATAAGTCAGCGGAGCCAATTTCAATAACGGCATTGACGCCATTGGTACCCGGTGTAATCTCAACGATTTTTCCGACGTCAACGCCGCGATAACGAACTGTTGCCCCTGTTTTCATACCAGCGATATCCGTGAAGCTGACGCTGAATCTATAAGTACGGCTACCTGGGCTAAAACCCCGTAGCCACAGCACTAACCAAATAAATGCAGCCAGTCCTACAAGGATTAATAACCCAACGGAGCCTTCTCGAATCGTTCGCGATCGCATAATATATCCTCCCTTAGCTAGTAGCTATTCACCCTTGGCGGTTTATCTTTATCCCGTTTGGCACTAAGCATTACTAATTGACAAATGACAGTTAATTGCTTGTTCTGTTGGATCATCCGTCAGTGTGATCCTATCCAATTACCTGAATCGGCCCGCTGGTACTAGCACTGAAGAACTGTCGAACTAGAGGATTATCTGTCGTATCGATTTCGCTAACCTTGCCTTGCCACTGTACCTTGCCGTTGTAGAGAAACACAACTCGGTCAGCCGTGCGGCGAATTGTACTATCCTGGTGAGTCACCATCACGTAGGAACCGCAACCCCCGTTTGCCTGTTGTAGCTGGCGAACTAAATCCTCAATGACGGTTGAGGCGATCGGGTCAAGTCCAGCCGTTGGTTCATCGTACAGTAAAACTTCTGGGTTGTCTTTGGGATTGTCAGGATTGGACATAATTGCACGAGCAAAACTGACACGCTTACGCATCCCACCCGACAACTCCGCTGGATAGCGATCGCCAATGCCAGACAACCCTACCATCTCCAGCCGTTGACGCACCAGTTCCCGAATCCGCTTATGGGATAGCCTTGAGTGCTGGTAAAGCAAGAAACCAACATTCTCTTCTACCGTCAGCGAGTCGAACAATGCCGCTTGTTGAAATACCATGCCGATGCCAATTGGGTCTCTAGCATCCTCAATCAAACCAATACGCCGTTGTCCCTGCACATAAATCTCACCAGCATCAGCCACAAGCAGACCAGCAATAATCCGCAAAATTGTTGACTTACCAGTTCCGGAGGGACCAATAACCGCCAGCGCCTCACCTTGATAAATTGTTAGATCGACCTGATCGAGAATTACGTTACCACCAAACGACTTAGAGACTCCCTTTAATTCAATTAGTGGTGTCATGAGGAGATAGGCAACTAAAAAGCTAACCCTACCCTATTGCAGGCAGTTATTAAGCGTATGTCTGCTATTCTACCGTCTGCGGCAACTGGGATTAGGGAGTAGGTTTTTCCCTACTCCTCAATTCCATGTCTCCTATCCCTGTATATAGCTAGGTCAACGGATGCCATTGCTTGCAGCTACTGTACTCTCCTCTGAAGAGGGTTCCAAGCCAAAGATGCGGCTGAAGGTTTTTTCGACCTTGTAGCCTGAGTCAATGGATTCTAAGGGGTCTTTGCGTAGGCGATGACGCAGACATAAGGTGATGACGCGGCGGATATCATCAACGGTGACTTCGTTGCGTCCTTCAAAGGCGGCAAGTGCTTTCGCGGCGCGGTTGGTGACAATATCACCTCGCAGTCCATCAACATCGAGTTCTGAACAGACTTGAGAGATTTTCACTCGTTGCTCATAGTCCATTTCGACAGAAGGAAGTTTCTCTCGCGCCATTACTAGCTGTTTTTGCATGGCTTCTTGAGCAGTCTGGTGGTTTTCGAGGAATTCTTGAGGATTTTGGTCGAAAGCGGCTCGTTGCTCAACGATTTCTACGCGCAGTGCTGGCTCTTTTACCGTGCGGATTTCTGCGTGCATTCCGAAGCGATCGAGCAGTTGCGGTCGCAGTTCCCCTTCTTCGGGGTTGCCGGAACCGACTAGAACAAAGCGTGCGGGATGGCGAATCGAAATTCCTTCTCGTTCAACGGTATTCCAACCACTAGCAGCGGAGTCGAGGAGGACATCGACTAAGTGGTCATCGAGCAGGTTAACTTCGTCTACATAGAGGATGCCACGATTTGCTTTGGCAAGAAGTCCGGGTTCAAAGGCTTTTACGCCTTCGGATAACGCTTTTTCAATGTCAATCGTGCCGCAAACTCGGTCTTCGGTTGCCCCTAAGGGGAGGTCAACCATCGGGACTTTTTTCTTGACGGTCAATCGTACCGCCTGCGCTGACCCATCATTATCGATCCAGTCAGGGTCATGGGGGTCACTGTTGAAGGGGTCATCGGCAACGACATCAATTTCTGGCAACAAGTCAGCCAGGGCGCGAATGGTGGTAGATTTGCCTGTACCGCGATCGCCCATTATCATCACCCCACCAATTTTTGGGTCAATCACATTCAAGAGCAGAGCCAGTTTCATTTCTTCCTGACCCACAATTGCAGTGAAAGGAAAAACCAGGCGTCGGGTAGGGGTTTGGGCAGTCGAACTCACTTCAATTACCTGATAAATAATCTTTGATCACGACTCTCATTTTGCCATAAGGCGACGGTTGAGCTTGAGTTTTCAGGGAATGAGTGTGTTGAGGTTAAGTAGGTCAACTTACAAAAGCGGAACATAGGACCTAGCTCCCCAGCCTCTTTCCCTGTGCTGGAAGGGAGAGAATTACTCCCCTCTCTTAGATATTCTTCTAGCCAGAAGGAAGTAAAGTCACTTCTGGACTGACCAAACTGGCAGTTGGTTAACTTCTTGGACTGTCAACTCGACATACGTTACACCCTTGGCTGCCAGATTCTCACCAAAATAGCCTCTAGCACCGTCATGCTCGTGTGAGCCTGTAGTTTCAACTGTATAATCACCCTGGCGACGGGCTTGATTAATTGGAGAACCAACAGTCCAAAGCCAGCGTGAGGGGAAGACAATTTTACCAATATCCTCAATCCAGTCTCGACGACCATGGAGGTGGTAGATATGATCAGCCGCATTAAACCCATCGCTACCAGCAAAAACACCCCCGACAGAGATTACGATAATTTGAGTATTTAACCACTGATCAAGATAAGGAGCAGCACCAAGGGCAACTTGTGCGCCACCACTGGTACCAATCAGAATAATTTTCAAGGGTTGCTCTGGAGAAACTGGAATAGGATGCGCGGCGTTCATCCGGTCGATAATCGCAGTAGCAATCCCCTGGTTGTAAATCGAACCATAGCGTTCGTCCACGGAAATTGCAAATCGCCAAAGATTGCGGATTTTAATCAAGACATCTGCCGTTTCTAGCCACCCCTCTGCCTGATTCGCAAAACGCCACAGAGGAGCTAAAATCCGCCGTCCCCCTAAACTCTCGTTCGCGGCTGAGTAGGGAAAAACATCCGAAACGGCTGCACAGTTGGGGTGAAGCTGAACTAAACGATCTAGAAAAAATTCTTCTCCAGGTGTTAACTGGTTTCCAGAAAAATCACCGACTCCAGGCAGGAAGACGATGTAACAATTAATTGAGCTAGCTTCGGGCTTGGAGCTATTTTTTGTAGGCAATGGCTTCGGACGTTTTTTCTGGAAACCTAAACTCTCTACCTCTTGCTCTAGCCACCACACTAATGTTCCTACAGGCGATAGGGTGCCCCAGATTAGAAGTAATACTCCTCCGAAAGTCAACAGTTTTAAACTGCCGCTTCGCAGCCAGAGAAATATTTGCCTAATTAACGTAAGCATTCAATTGTTGAACGTTTGGTTGTCGTTTGCTGGATGAAGTCGTATTCTATCTAGGTTGTGAGTTAATTGTGATCAGTGAGTAGAGCGTGAGTGGCACAGAGCTAAATAGAAATTTAGGTAAAACACTCTGGAAAGCCCTCATTCTGGATGGATATTTTTACGAAAAAACGCCCAATACGCCAAAAAATCAGAGGATTGCGCTAACGATTGTGATTTTAGCAGCAATATCCCATGCTCTAGGAAGTGCGCTGATCTTATTGATTAATCGAGCGTCTGTTCCAATACTCGCGATCGCATTGCTGATTGATGGCTTGAGTGTGGTAGGAGGATACTACTTTTGGACGCTCAGCATTTGGAAAATTGGGCAGTGGCTCAAACGTCATTCTTTAACCTACAAAGATTTGCTGATTCCGATTGGCTTTGCCTATGCACCTCAAGTCCTGAACTTTTTAACGTTGATTCCCATGCTA
This sequence comes from Microcoleus sp. FACHB-SPT15, assembly GCF_014849525.1. Lineage (NCBI taxonomy): Bacteria > Bacillati > Cyanobacteriota > Cyanophyceae > Oscillatoriales > Microcoleaceae > Microcoleus > Microcoleus sp. FACHB-SPT15. The sequence continues at coordinate 68,869 of NZ_JACJNU010000016.1, forward strand.
GGACAACCTATTCAGCGAGTATTAGCCATCTGGAGTCTGTTAGCTGTGATTGTGGCAGTCCGCCAAGGGTTAGATATCAGTACGCGCTGGGCGGCGATAATCTGTTTACTGGGTTGGCCTGTTGTTCAGGTAGCGACGGGTTTTGCTCAAGTGTTTGAACGGTTTTTATCCCAATGATTATCATTTTGGGTTAAATGCGATCGCTACTTCTATCCCTTGATAAAAAACATCTCGTAAGAGTTATCGCTCATACTGAAAAAGAGTCAAGCCTGTTGAATATACCCGTGAATCCTCTTTCTACGCCCCATAGCGAATATCACTGGGACGGCACTGATGTTCGTTTCTTTGAAGGTTGGTACTACCGCGTTACCTTGCCAGAATGTGGTCAAACCTTTGCCTTCATGTACTCCATTGATGACCCTATTGGTGGTAAATCCTGTAGTGGTGGTGCTGCCCAAATTCTTGGTCCAAATGACGAATACCTCTGGCGTACCTTTCCGAATGTCAACCAGTTCTGGGCATCATCAAAATCCCTAGCGTTGGGACATTGGGGCAAGACTAACTTGACATCTCCACCCCAATACCTTGAGCCAACCAAGTTTGAACAATACATACTCGAAGGCTACCAAGCAACGACGACTTTAAATCAAGGATGTATTCATGATCCCGCCAGCAATTCCTACTGTCGTTGGCAGTATGAAATCAAGCCTGTCTATGGTTGGGCGGATACGGGCGCACCCCAGCAATCAACAGCAGGTTGGCTTTCATATCTACCAATCTTTGAACCGGGATGGCAGATTTTGATGGCGCACGGCTTAGCAACAGGCTGGATTGATTGGAATGGCAAGCGCTACGAATTCACTAATGCCCCAGCTTATGGCGAGAAAAACTGGGGTCGTGCCTTTCCTCAGAAGTGGTTCTGGCTCAATTGCAACAGCTTTACTGAGGAACCCGATTTAGCCCTCACGGCTGGCGGTGGTAGACGGCAGGTACTCTGGTGGATGGAATCAGCGGCATTAATTGGTATCCATTACCAGGGCAAATTTTATGAATTCGTTCCCTGGAACTCACAAGTCAGTTGGCAGATACAACCTTGGGGCAGTTGGCAGATGCAAGCCCAAAATCAAGAATATGAGGTTGAACTGAGTGGAACGACAGATAAACCCGGAATGCCTTTAAGGGCACCAACTGAACAAGGCTTAATTTTCTTTTGCCGCGACACGATGCAAGGACAGTTGAGTTTAGAACTACGATGTCGCAGCGACAAATCTAGAACTATCCTGAAGGCACATAGTGATGTCTGTGGGCTAGAAACAGGCGGTAGTCCTTGGAATGAAACCTGGCACGAAAGTGCTAAATTCCCTTGGGTTGTATAAGAGTGGGGAGTAATTTAGAGCATAGGAGGATGTTTCTATTCTGAGATGCTGGAGAAAACTCTTCCTGTGTTCTGGAATTATCTATCTCCACTCTCTATTGCATCTTGTTGGCTATAATAAGTTGCGTGCATTGGGGCTGTGGCTCAGATGGATAGAGCAAGCGCCTCCTGAACAATTGGGCACCTTGGAGGAAACTCTAGGCGTGAATGTGGTCAAATTCGGTGAAACCTAAAGAGTGATGAGTACCATGACTCAAAGGCAATACCGAGCCAAGCCGGAATCAGAATGCGATCGCTTGATCGTAAACGTCTGAATCAGGAAGGTTGAGAGACTAGACGGCCACCACCTAAAGGCGACAAGTCTATGGTGAAGGTATAGTCCAGAGAGTGGGGAAACTCACACAAATCTGAAGCGCTAGGTCGCCGGTTCAAATCCGGCCAGTCCCGTTCTTTCACTAATTTAATCAGGATTATCCTGAATAACTCACTCTTCAAGGCTTTTTATCAAGCCCCGAAGAGTGAGTTTCAAGTTTCTACAAATTTGTACGGACTGCCAGAGGGTTAAGGAGGAAAGTGTTGAGTACAGAAATTTGACATCTCCTGCATTCATTTGGTGGCAACTGGCAGTACCCTTAGACTGGTATCTTCACTCTATCTAGTAAATGCGATCGCTTTTTCAGAGCTAGCAATAGCGTCCTTACTCAATCCATTTCTCTTTTTTGCTGCTAAACATCGCTGGCAAGATAGAGAAACGGATAGATGAAGCAAAGCTCATGTCTAGCTTATAAGTATAGAAATGGCATCACTCCAACCTTGACTTATCTGTTGATTCATGCTCTTGAGGATTTCTTGCCGTCAGCGGCGATACGTGTTTGCTAAAAATCCACGCTCTAAAGTTAGATTACTGCCCTGGCTGCTGCCTGTAGTAGCGATGTCGCTCATGTGTGGTTACAAGCAAATTGAAAGCTATTTTGTCAGACCCGATGCAATCTTCGTCTTAGGAGGAGCAGAGGAGCGTGAGTTGTATGCCGCTAAATTTGCCCGGACGCACCCGAACTTACCCATCTGGGTATCTTCTGGTAGCCCGGAAGGATATGCCAAGCGAGTATTTGCCAAGGCAGGAATTGATAAACATCGCGTCCACCTAGACTATCAGGCTGTAGATACGGTAACTAACTTCACCGAATTAGTTGATACATTGCAAGCCGAGGGGATTGATAGCGTCTATTTAATTACATCTGACGACCACATGCTCCGTGCTCGCGTTATTGGTGAAATTGTCTTCGGTAGTCGAGGAATTGTACTCAAACCGGTGGCGATTCCCTCAGAACGTGAACCTGAACCCATTGAAAAATCGCTACGAGATGGCGCAAGAGCGATTTTATGGCTAACTACGGGTTATACAGGGGCAACCCTACGAGACGCATCAGACTTAATCAAGTGAGTGGTTTCGTATCCAGAAGCAATTTTTGGTTGGGTTTGGTAGAGTCTAGACACAACCATGAATTAGACCCTCCTCACGAGCGATTATGTAGATTGGCTTCCAGTTGGTAATATTTCCTTGCTAATCCTGGCTTGCCGCCTCATAAAGGCTAATGACGGCATCGTTTAGAGCATTCGTACAAGACGAAACAACACCGATTGTTGTGGCTGCTACTCTCTGACTCAAGGTAGGAAACTTATGCCATCTCTCACAGGAAAAGTTGCAATTATCATAGGAGCATCACGGGGTATTGGACGAGCGAACGCTCATCATATTGTCGCTAACGGTGGCGCAAGAATGTGATTTTGGCATTGCTACACTCATGAAGTAAAGGGAGCAATTTAATGCCGCCAGTAGGAGTTGGTAGTCAACCCCAAAAACTCCACAAACTTTATCTAGATAAATACTTTCAGATTATTTGTGCTGTATCTCTCATTGCTGTTTTGGGAGTTGCTAGTGTAACTCCGGCTTTTCCCAAGCTTGCTGAAGCCTTAGAGGTTGCCCCTCAAAATGTCGGTTGGTTAGTTACAGCTTTTACCTTTCCAACCATGGTTTTAGGGCCAGTTATTGGAGTGCTTGCTGACCGTTCGGGTAGGAAGAAAATTCTCGTTCCTGCACTCTTTTTATTCGGCATTGCTGGAGCCGCTTGTGCAGTTGCACCTAACTTTGCTGTGCTGCTGTTGTTGCGTTTTCTCCAAGGCATTGGTGCTGCTCCTTTGCTGTCTTTGAGCGTTACTTTAATTGGTGATTTGTATGCCGGAGAAAAACGCACAACAGCAATGGGTTACAACGCTAGTGTTAGTAGTATTGGCACGGCTATTTATCCAACCATTGGAGGTGCGCTAGCAACATTGGGTTGGAATTATCCATTTTTTCTACCACTAGTTGCTATTCCGATTGGACTGCTGGTGTTGTTTATCCTGAAAAGCCCGGAACCACAAGGCGAACGAAACTTACGGGAATATTTGAGAAATGCCTTGAATATCTTGAAAAATCGTCAAATTGTTGGGCTTTTTATTGGCAGTGCTGCTAATTTTATTCTCCTTTATGGTGCCTACGTTACTTATTTGCCAACTTTAATTGACGATTCGTTCAAGGCATCGGCTTTAACAATTGGACTAATTCTTTCTAGTGTTTCAGTTGCGATCGCCTTTACATCTTCTCAATTAGGTAGGCTTGCAAGGCGTTTCTCTGAGGGAACATTAATTCGAGCATCTTTCGTGTTCTATGCTCTAGCTTTACTGATTGTTCCTTTTTTGCAATCTCTCTGGCTACTACTAATTCCCACCACACTTTTTGGTGTCGGTCTTGGCATTGGGATGCCCAGCATTCAAACCCTATTAGCTGAGCTAGCACCGAGAGAGTACCTAGCCACGGTAATGTCAATTAATGGGACGTTTTTTGGATTAGGGCAAACTTTAGGACCGCTAATTATGGGAATTGCTTTTGGTATTGGTGGGATTAGTAGTGTGTTCTATGTAGGTGTTGCTTTTGCCTTCTTGACGCTAGTGGTCTTCAGATATTGCAACTGCATGTAATAAAGATTAGGTAAGAATTATCCTAACGTTTTGTAAGAAATACCCCGCTAATGAGCAAGGGTAAGGTATCTTGTCTTAATCTCAATAAGAGCATAACACCATACCAATACTCAGTAGCGGGGAGTCACACACCAATCAATTACTCCTCTGAAGCTCTAGGTATTCCCTATCTGCTGTTCCCTAGCATTACGTCGAAAGGAATAGTTTTTATCTGTCTTGAGATAGACGTATTCGTAACAACCCAGTGTAACTACCTATACTCATAGACTACATGTCAAAACACTCCTTGTCGAAATGTAGTGAGTTCAACGGAGAAGCACTACCTAAGGAACTACTGCGATCCTGGAATTGCACATAGAACAGACGCAAACCATTCTCACCGACAACCGCTAGTTTCCGTGCTGAAGTATGGTTCTTGTTACTCTGAACTAAAGCACGAAATAGACGGACACCATTTCCTCCGACGTAGCTAGCAAACCTCTGGAATTCTTCTTCTGCCATCTCAAGCACGATGCAATTTGAGCTACCAGTAGCAGCGTTAGCCGTTTTGTCCTGATGGCGGTACTCCAGGATTGTTGTCAAGTAAGCTTGTAGGCACTTCGCCTCTTCGTCATCAAGGTGAATGCAGTTAAGTCTATGGAGCAAACGACTTTGCTCAGAGAGTGGAGGAGCATTGTTGCTGCTGTCTTTACGTTCATTCCGGTTTAAGACGTGGTTTAGGAAAGTGCGTAAATTTAGGAGAATCATGAATTTCAAGAAGAGTGTAGTTTAGGGTCGGGAAGAAACTTAGGAAGAGGTTACTCCTCAACCCTTAAAGCTTCGCCATTCTTAACTCACGGGACTGTTGCTTAACACGACCTTCTATGACGGCTTGCTGCAAGTTAAAAAAAGCGTTTAAGTCATCAATGCCGTACTTAGCTTGAAGAAGCTGCCGCAATTTCTCTTCCTCTTCAACCGTCAAGTAACCATTCGAGAGAGCTTTTTGGACAACTTCATAGATCATTGTGTTGCCATAGATTAAGTGGACAAAAACTAACAGTAGACGTATCAAGAAAGGCGACGGGGGAGTTCTACGTTAGATTTTTATACTGTTAAGTCACAAAGGCTGACTTATGTCAGGTACGCCAGGAAAAAACTCTCAATGAGCTGAGCTTTGGGTGTAATAGAGTATCTTGAGTAAGTTATCTGCTCATCTTCTGGTTTTGCTCTATCTAAAGGATGATTCAAATCTTGCAATGCTGTATACCAGTCTTGTTTATATTTACCAAGAGCATCTGCCAAGACTTTAACTTCATTGCTAGAGTGGCGATTTCTTTACTAATTTTCAAGCTAAGTATGTTTTTTTAGCTACATTTCAGATACCTTTAGTTTGAAAGAAATAATGTTGTATGGCGCTACAAACTCCGCCGTCTTTAGGCGATCGCTTTACACAATTTTCATTGTCGAAAATTACATGGGTCTGCCTTTTGCTTTTCAGGGAATACATTTACGGCGAGACTTTGCAAATAAAAGTTTTGTAACGACAGAATTTTGGCATCAAGATTTGGAAGATCGCCGAATATTGAAGGTAATTATTTACTTGCGTGATGTTAGCGAGGAGTATGAGCCTTTTGAATATATTCCAAAACCTACAGTTTCACCTCTATTATCTTGGCTGAGCCACTACAAAATTAGGAGGGCTGACAGTAGAATCAGGGTCTAGAACTCCAGCCGTTTCGGTCTAAGCTTTAGGGCAAGGTGGTGGAGAGTATAGACAATGGCGAGGGTTATAGGTTAAACAGGTTCATAGGCAAATGGCTTTCTTTGGTTGCGATCGCTCTACCTAGGAAGCTATTGCAAGCTTGATTGGCAACATGAATTTATTGGGAAAAGGTAAAGGGGAAGGATAAGAAGCATTTCACCTTTACCCCTTCCCCTAAAATCAATTGAGGATTAGCGATCGCTTTTAGCTCTCCTATACTCACCTTTGATAATGTTTACTATTCAGCCTTCGCAACCTCAAACCTTGCAATTACCCACCGCTTACTGCAACCCCCTTCATCTAGTTACAGACACAGGGCAGGCAGTTGAAATCTCTACTCATCGTCCCAGTCTCTTTATCACTGAAAACTTAGAGCGTGTCTTACCGGGTTGGAATTTACCAGTATTGTGGGTAGTGATTGTTTTGCAGCAAGCTCGATATGAACTGCTGACAACGACTCCTCAAGTGGAGCAAGAGAAAGAGCGGTTGCGAGAACAGTTTATGCGCTTCGGTTTTGATGTGGTATTCAATTTGCGCGATCGCGGCTTTTTGAGTAATTTGATCGATCCTCGGACTGGCTATCCCTTACTCTCACCCCCAGGAGAAATCCGCCATGATGACACAGCGGCTGTCAAAGCACTCTTAGGCTTACCAGTAATTCGCAATCGCTGCCGTGTTCTGAAACATCCCAGTTGGGGTACAGCCGTTTACCCCAGTACATTACTAACCTCGGCACCGCCAAAGGTAATAAAGCCTGTACTAAGAAAAGTTGGGTTGCAGCATTGCTGGAAAGAGCTGAAAGCTGATTTGTAATAGACTCAAGAAAGTGACTGCTTTAAAAAGTCACTAAGCTACTATTCTTGTTTAACCGATCAAGGTAAATCTGATGTTAAGGGCGCTCTCTAGTTCTCTTCCCTTCCGTTTAGTAAAAGCTGTATTGAGTCGGTGATTAGTGGGCAAAAAGTATCACATTCTTACCAAGTTCTAATGAGCTAACGAGCTTCTTTAAGTTCTACCCGACTTGCTACCTCAGCTATTAACTCATCGGGATTAATCGGCTTGGAGATGTGTAGCTGGAAGCCAGCACCTAGTATCCGAGCCAGCTTCAGTCCCCTCTTAGAATGAGTTACTGCTACGGCAACTAAATGGCGACCTCGTTGTGCCTCATACGCCCGCACCCGCTTGACAAGCTCGTAGCCATCTAGGTCAGGTAGCTTAAGATTGCTCACCAGCACATTGGGCTTATAACGGTCTTGTATGGCTAGTGCTTCTCCAGCCGAAGCGGCTGTTATTACCCTAGCTCCGACATCTTCAAATATACATTTGAATAACTCCGCACAAGCTCGGTTGTTTTCAACAACAAGTATCCACAAACCTTTGAGACTTTCCATATTTCCAGAGTCGGCTAACCGTTAATACTAGGTCTTCAACAAATTTTCACGAGTGCGAATCTCCTCAACATCTCTTGTGAGGAAATAAGCTTCGAGTAATAAGTTTGAATTATTTGTAGTAGTTTTATTTTGATAGGGAGTCAAATAAATAAATTCTTTACAAAAAATTTATAATCTATGGGTAAAAATCTAGATATTGTGAAGAAAGTGAAAAGTTCCCTATGAACCATGAACCCGGCGCTCCTAGTTAGGAAAATAAGAAGCTGATGGCTGATAGCTGAGGGCTAACTGCTATATTTATTCATTGTTCAACACGAGCTAAATAATCCCTTTAGGAGTACGGGGACGCTTGGAGTAAAGGGGGCTAAGGATGCGGTTTAGTTCGCGTATCTGCTCTGCTGTACCCATGCAGATTAGTAAATCTCCTGGCAGAAGTGGGGTGTCACCTGTTGGTCCTGCAATGAGGGTACCCTCAGCACGACGAATCGCGAGTACCAGTGCCCCAGTTTGCGATCGCAATTTTGCCTCTCTTAGGGTTTGTCCCACTATCGGGCAAGCTTGGGGTTCGATGAGAACTTCTTCTAAATAAAACGCTCGATCAGTTCCTGTGAGAATCCCATCCACAAAATCCATCACTTGGGGTCTAAGCGCTGCTGCTGCCATGCGCCTACCACCAGTGATATAGGGTGAGACAACGGCATCAGCGCCTGCCCGTTGCAGCTTTTTTACGGCTTCTTCGGTACTGGCACGGGCAATTGCCCGGATTTTGGGATTGAGAGTTTTCGCTGAAAGCACGGTGTAGAGATTTTCGGCATCCGAGGGGAGTGCGGCGACGAGACAAATCGCTCGCTCAATTCCGACTTTCAGAAGGGTGTCATCCAAAGTGGCATCCCCTTGTACTGCCATATACCCCATTTGCAGAGCTTCCTCAATTTGATCGACTTCGGAGTCGATCGCTATAAACAAGATCCCTTCAGCTTTAAATTCCAGGGCAATCTGCCGCCCTGTACGCCCAAAGCCGCAAAGAATGTAGTGTTCCGTTAAAGTGTCTACCAAGCGTTTGCGTTGCCTCAGTCGTATTCCTTCTTGAAAGTAGCCCTGAATTACCGCTTCTGTAAACCGATTGACGATATAGCCGATGCTGACAACACCCATCAAAATCAGGGAGATTGTAAAAATGCGTCCGCGATCGCCTAGAGGGTTCGTTTCTCCATAGCCAACGGTTGCAAGCGTAATCACCGTCATATATGCCGCGTCTGACCATGACCATCCCTCAACCAACCTGTACCACAAGGTACCAATCAGAGCAACCACAAAAAGCGCGATCGCTCCAGCAATTAGCTCTTTTCGCAAGCGTCGATATTTCTGCTCAAGTGTTGACAGCACCGCTTGTTCTCACTAGGTATCGTGGTAGCTCCTGAGAAGTTTCAAGCATACACAATGATCAAATACTTGTGATTTCAGCCTGTAGCGGTAACGACTCAAGTGAGAAGGACTGTAGACATCTTTAACGCTTTTTTGAGACTAGAGCTTCGTATTGTCAAGATTTGCTGGAAAAACAATTTCGCAAAGAGGTCTAGGGCTGCCTTTTCCCTAGATAAGATAAAAGACATATGACTCAGGCTGTTAATGAATGTTAAGTAATAGGACAGACAGACAAGCATTGCATTATCGGCTCTGCTGTTAAGTAGAGCGAAGCTTGAGCCAAACTCATCGAATCCGTTCTCAAAAAATTCATCGTCCAATACTGCAATTAAGGATTAAGTTAGTGAGTCTAGAAACTCTCGTTCAAGATCCCTCCATCCCAGCCGAGTCAACATCAGGTGCGTCTGCTCCCTATGATTTCGCAGACTTTGACACTAGTGTGATGACGACCTACGGGCGCTTTCCGATCGCCTTAGAACGGGGAGAAGGCTGCCGTGTCTGGGATACCGAGGGACGTGAATATCTCGACTTTGTGGCAGGTATTGCCACTTGTACTTTAGGGCACGCCCACCCTGCTTTGGTCGAAACAGTGACGCAGCAAATCAAAAAACTGCATCATGTCTCTAATCTCTACTACATCCCAGAGCAAGGAAAATTAGCTAAGTGGATTATTGACCATTCTTGTGCCGAGCGAGTATTTTTCTGCAACTCTGGGGCAGAGGCAAACGAAGGGGCAATAAAGCTTGCCCGGAAGTATGCTCACAAGGTATTAGAAATTGACTATCCAGTGATAGTGACGGCTAAAGCTAGTTTCCACGGACGGACACTAGCAACGATTACAGCAACAGGACAGCCGAAGTATCAGAAGGACTTTAACCCCTTGATGCCTGGGTTCCACTACGTCCCCTACAACGACCTTCGGGCAGTGGAAAATGCGATCGCTGACCTCGACGAGGGCAACCAACGAGTAGCAGCAATTATGTTGGAAGCATTGCAGGGAGAAGGTGGCGTTCGGCCCGGCGAGTTAGAGTACTTCCAGCAGCTGCGGAAAATCTGTGATGACAATAATATCCTGCTGATTTTAGATGAAGTGCAGGTTGGGATGGGTCGCACTGGCAAGTACTGGGGTTATGAAAATCTGGGGATCGAGCCGGATATCTTTACCAGTGCTAAGGGACTTGCTGGTGGCATTCCGATTGGCGCGATGATGTGTAAGAAGTTCTGTGATGTTTTCCAGGCAGGTGACCATGCCAGCACCTTCGGCGGAAATCCATTTGCTTGTGCGGCGGCGCTTACTGTTGGTGAGACACTGGAACGAGAGAACATTCTGCAAAACGTGCAGGAACGTGGTGAACAGTTACGGGCAAGCTTAAGTGCGATCGCATCGAAGTACCCGCAAATCATTTCTGAAGTCCGGGGTTGGGGTCTAATCAATGGGATGGAACTAAAAAGCGACATTGAGCTAACTTCAGCAGATATCGTTAAAGCTGTCATGGCAAAAGGGTTGCTGTTGGTACCCGCAGGCCCAAAAGTGCTTCGCTTTGTACCACCGCTGATTGTCTCGGCCCAGGAAGTCGATCAAGCCACTCAAGCCGTTGAAAGTGCGATCGCAGAATTAACCTCATAAACACGCAACGCTCTAGGGCACCCGTGAGGGTGCCCACTCACTACCAAAGAATCGACTGGGAGCATGTCACCGATGGGAACCCCTCACCCTAAATCCCTCTCCCACAGGGAGAGGGACGCATGAAATCTTACTCCCCCTGCCTTCTCTACTTTCTTGTTCAGCCTCAACTAAAAAGCATCAGCGAGTGAGAAGAAAGTCTGAGACACTAGCGACAAGGAAATCCCGGCCCAACATTTCCAGTAGGAGAGGCACCAAATCCAGTAGAAACCCACCCGGTTCTAGGCGATACAATCCTCACCCAGACGCGATTTCCCTCTGCACTATTTGTTTGCGTTTGTATAGGATTTGCAAGCTTAATTGTTGCTCCAGAAGCGACACCGCCACTAGGGTTTGAAGAAGAGGACAGGCTTGGACTTTGACGGACGCTCAAAGCTGTCCTAGTTACGTGGCAGGTGCTTGACGTTGTTGGTGGTGGTGTTGGTTGCGGTGTTGGTTGCGGTGACGGTTGCGGTGACGGTTGCGTTCCAGTGCAGGCTTTGAGGACTGATGTCTGTACAAATCCTACTGCCGGAGCGCTGACGGCTATCCATCCTTGACTGTTGCCATTGTCAGCAAGCGTAACCTGTTCATTGGGCGCTAGCGCTCTAACGGCTTGGCTGCCGATTGAAGGCTGACTCCGGATAAAAGTTGACGTATTAACAGCGCGGCATTGTCCCACAAGCCCTTGTGCAAGTTGAACGTTGCCCTCTGGCTGCAACGACGGTGATTCTGATTCTTGAATACTATTAGTCGCTAGGGTAGTAGGAATAGCGATGATGGGTGCATTCAAGCCCCCCACAACGCTGAATACCAAAGCCAATAAAGCAGAAGACTTAGCCGAGTGGCTCAGCTTTTTCATGTTGTTCACTCCTCATCTAACCAAAACATATTGAGTAGAGACTTCTAGATTAAAAGGCTTACAAGCAGTAGGGTCAGGTTGTGCAAGACCTCTAGCCAAGTAGCCAAGGCTCTTTAATGAACACTTGATACTTGGATATTTAATCTCTACCAAGCCTCATAGTCCCACAGCATACAAAAAAAAGTTAGCACAAGGGATTTTCAAGAAATAAATTATCCAATCTTGTCTTGTGGGTCAGGAGTCTCGCTTGCCATTTTAATCCGGGCGGGCTGTCCGGCTGGCCCACCCCACAAAAAGTACCTGGATATTTTTTTATTTGGAAGTCCCTAAGAGAAAGGTTGACAGGCACTAGAAAGTGCTATTGCACTAAGAGCAAGAAAATCTGGGTCCAAGATTTCCTTCAGGGAACCCACTGGAAACCCAACCACTTAGGGGCGTGACGATTCTGACCCAGGTACGTCCTGTGCTGTCTGCTTGTGACTGTTCAGGATTCGTAAGCTTGACGACTCCCCCAGCCGCTACGCTGCCAATTGGACTTCCTTGAGTCGTGTTAGGGTTGGGACGAATAGACAGCGCGACATCGGCTCTACGGCAAGTGTTTGACCCAACGGGAGGATTCCCAGAGCAAGCTTTCAGGTATCTGGCGATTACATATCCATTTGTGGGAGAACTGACTCCTATCCAACCAGCATTACCGTTATCGGCAAGGGTAACGCGAGCGTTTGTTTGTAGAGTTGCAAGCGCTTCACTTCCAGGCGCAACTGAAGCTTGTGAAAAGATATCTATCGTTCGGTTAGCCGCACGGCATTGTCCTATAAGGTTCTGTGCAAGCTGAACATCACCCTGTACCTGCAAGGAGGGTGCTTCTGTTTCTTGAACACTATTGGCGGCTAAGTTGCTAGGAACAGCGATAACAGGCGCACTGATTCCCCCGATCAGGCTTAATGTCACAGCCAATATAGTGGGAGACTTACCCCAGGTTCTTATCTTGTTCATACTGTCAACTCCTCATCTAACCAAATGTTTTTTAAGTTGAGACTTCCAGAGTTAAAGTCCTACAAGTAGTAGGGTCGAGTTTTCCAAGACCTTTAGCTAAGTAGCCAAGGGTTTTAGATATCTGCCCCTAATCACCTGGCGTTAGTAGGATAGTTCATCTCTCGTCAGCCTCTTCGTCCAATAGCATACAAAAAAAAGGTCAGTGCGAATTATGGGAATGATGGGGTTGATACCAAAGGGTTTGCGGATGACCTGAATCGCCTTTTCCTTCTGATCGGAATTAGGTTCGCTTTGTTGTATCTAAACCGTCGTGAATAAACCCGTTGCTTACAGCGCAGTGATTAGGCGATCGCTTTTTGCTAGCTTGAACAATTTCACTTTTTATTTGCAAGGTATGTTTTAACGTTTAGCTAGCTTATAGTTTCTCTCAATAAGCTGTGAAGGTAAGAGGGGAGAACGATACCTGAAGAGTCTTGCCCTTCTTCTCAAAGGGTTAACCAGTCAGGAGTTTATCGCTCAATCCGGACTAGAGATACTAGTTTTCTAAAGTAATATTAAGTTAATAGATGACAGAGATTATCATTTAGGGTTATTTTTAGAGAAAGGTTTAGGAGGTAAGCGTGGGTAACTTAAACAAAGAAGTAGGAGTCTCAAGCTTTAAAATTGAGGGTCGGTTCGTCGGTTTTGTTGGCAATCTTGAAGAAAAGCCAAAACGTCTGCGTGTAGCGACAGCAGAGGGCGAGTGCTATATCAAGCTCTCCAAAGAACTGCGTAGTTCCCTAGGTGACGTTCTCCAACCAGGAGATTGGGTGGAGATTTCTGGAGAACAGAAGCGCAAGTACAAAACTGATGAACTGAAGCTGAAAGCTTATCAGGTAAAAACAACCGCTCCTACCAAGCCAGAGAAAGTTTTCCAACCCCCCGTCGCTGCACCTAAAACAAAAGCCTGTGTAATGGTTTGCCAAAAGTCTTCTTGCCGTAAGCGAGGCGCTGGGGAAGTTTGTCAGGCGGTAAGTGAATCTATACGCGATCGCGGTTTAGAAGATCAAGTTGCCATTAAAGGTACTGGCTGCATGAAAGAGTGTAAGAAAGGCCCTTGTGTAGTCTTCATGCCCGACAAATCCCGTTACACCGGAGTTGCTCCAAAAGAAGTTTCCACGCTCATTGAAAAGCATTTTGCTGCTAAGCTCGCGCCAGAAGCGAGTCAACGACAACTCTCACCTGTAACTTGATACACTAATGCCTATTTAATTAGTGGGTTTTACGGAAAGGAAAAAGGCTATTCCCCGCATATCTTTCACCTTTTTCCTTCTGCCAATCGCTTTATCTTACGAATTCAATATATGGTATTTCAGTGTTCCTTTGACTTAGAAAAAAGCCCCAAAAGGGGCTAACTCTCTAGTCACCGTAATGACTAATTCTCAAAAAAAGCCGATAAGTTCTGCATCTACCTAGCGGCTGTATTTGATTATGTGATTAACTTTTTTTCCTTGAAAGCATCAATAGGTAGCAGCGGACTGCGTGGTGATTGTATCAGTCCGCCCTATTAAGTGATAAATGAAGACATTTGAAGCAAGCACTTGCTTCGTTGAGAAATCGCTCAGGGTTTTAAGAGTATTAGCTCTTAGAGTCCGAGCCGATTACTTCTCCTTTGAGAGATTGAAACTGTGATGATAGCTCTTTGCGTGTTTCAACTTTGAGGAGGTAGCGGTAGACAAACCAGGCTGTGTAGCCAATGCCTACAATCTCAAACATCGGTGATAAGAGTGGAATGTCATTAATGGCATCCAGTACCGCGAGTGTGACTTTAACCGTGATGACTCCTGAGAATAGTAGCGCCAGGGTAATCAGGGGTTGCTGGTAACTGGAAAAGAATCCACCAACATAATCAGGTAGTTTTGATAAAAAATCAGTAACAGGTTGTACCCATTCCTGCCAAACCTGATCTGTTGATGGAGCGGGAGGAGTGTTTATTGTTAGTGCCCCAGGCTGGTCAACACTTACGTCTACTTTAAGCTCTTGGGCTTCTTTATAGGGTTGAGCTTCTGTGGTTGTAGCCTCTTGGGAAGCACTATCGGTATATTCAGATTGTTGCAAGTTGGTTTCCATAGTTCCTCTACTGTTACCTCAGGTAGCACATTTGTTGTTTGAGTTAAGACAGCTTAGTACAATTCATGCTGACTAACTTCTGCCCATATTACCAAAAGTTTTTAAAGGCTTAATGAAGGCAGAAGGCGAGTGTCGCTAGTCATCAATATGAACAGAGATGATTGTCAAACATCCTCCTAAGGCAGTACATAACTTTAGAGAGTTTAAACATTTAATCCTCGTCCCATCTTACTATTCACCGGCAACCGCTACATGATTCTATGGTGTAGTATCTTAAAACCAGCACGAGTTGCAGGGAAGAGGTAGAGAATAGATGAAAGTGACTCTCTGAATCACTACTACAGAGGAATAGATGCCCATCCGCATAACGGGACGGAAGTTCGCCATTATTCCATCACATTATCTGTCGCAGGTTCACCTGGATAAAAGCCATCCCTAAATATTTCTGTCAAAGTATACGAGCAATTCTCCGGGAAGCTTTTTAGCGGCAGGTTTGTTTCTCCTACAGCCAAATCTCTACCACTCTCATATATCTTTTGCAATGCTTCCTCAAGATAGGGCTTAAGGCTAGGATTTTCTTCCAGCAATTCTTGAGTATCGCGACGCTGAACGCGAATCGTCATCAACCAGCTACGGCTTCGTCGTTCTGGTTGATATTCCCATTTTAAAAGATGTCCAATTAAAACCTTTAAGCGATTTCTCAATTCTGCACGTTGTTGTTTTCCCAGCGACTCAATCTCCTCAATTAAATTAGGTAGATCAAGTTTGCTCCATTGCTGATGTCTGAGGAGTTTTGCTTGTTCCTGTATCCAGGCATAGAAGTCAGTCTCATAAAGATTTGGCGTTAAGGCTCCAGGTGTCTGTCCGGTTTGTGGCGTTTGCATAAAAAGGTTAAAACCTGGCGATCTTTGCTTTATTCTAAAAAATTAGATCCACCTGTGATGAAATCGCCTTATCCCAAAAACAGTTTGTAGGCTGGATTCTGGTTTTCGTCCCAATAGCGATAGCCAAGCGTATCGAGAAAGGCTTGCCACTCTACCATTTCGTGAGGCGGTACTTGCATCCCGACAACAATTCGCCCGTAGTCTGCCCCATTATTGCGGTAGTGAAACAAGCTGATATTCCAGTTAGGACTCATGGAACCGACGAACTTCATCAATGCGCCGGGACGTTCGGGAAACTCAAAACGGTAGAGCAATTCATTGTGTGCCAGGGGAGAACGTCCTCCAACCATGTGCCGCAAATGCAACTTCGTCAGTTCATCATCAGTTAAGTCAATTGTTTTGAACCCACAGGCTTCAAAAGATTCAGCCATCTTTGCGGCGTCAGCACGGTTTTCAATTTGCACTCCGACAAAAATATGGGCTTCTTTTTCGTCGGCAATGCGGTAGTTAAACTCGGTAAGGTTGCGTTTGCCCATACAGTCACAAAACTTGCGGAGACTGCCTGGTTCTTCGGGAATCGTGACGGCAAAAATGGCTTCGCGGCGTTCGCCTAACTCTGCTCGTTCTGCGACAAAGCGGAGGCGATCGAAGTTCATGTTAGCACCGCAGGCAACGGCGATTAAGGTTTGATCTTGGATTTGTTCCCGTTCTGCGTAGGCTTTGGCGGCTGCGATCGCAAGTGCTCCGGCGGGTTCTAGAATCGATCGCGTATCCTCGAATACGTCTTTTATCGCGGCACAGGTATCATCCGTATCAACCAGAATGATTTCATCGACATATTCCTGACACAGACGGAAGGTTTCTTCCCCCACTTCCCGCACTGCAACCCCATCGGCAAATAAACCCACATTCGGCAATCGCACCCGTTTCCCTGCTTTCAGCGATTGAGACATGGCATCGGCATCGACGGGTTCAACGCCAATAATCTTGATTTCCGGACGCAACCGTTTCACATACGCCCCAATCCCAGAGATTAATCCACCACCGCCAATTGCCACAAAAATGGCATGGATGGGTTGCTGATATTGCCGCAAAATTTCCATCCCAATCGTTCCCTGTCCGGCAATCACATGGGGATCGTCAAAGGGGTGAATAAAGGTTAAGCCTTTTTCTGCCTCCAGTTGACGGGCATAGGCATAGGCATCGTCGTAGGTATCCCCATGCAACACCACCTCTCCCCCACGGGCTTTAACGGCATCTATCTTTACCTGGGGTGTAGTAACTGGCATGACGATAATCGCTTGCGTTCCTAGCTGACGGGCAGCAAGGGCGACTCCTTGGGCATGGTTTCCGGCAGATGCAGCAATCACGCCCTGTGCGAGCATATCCGGCGGCAGTTGCGCCATCTTGTTGTAAGCACCCCGCAGCTTGAAGGAAAAGACAGACTGCATATCCTCCCGTTTGAGTAGGAGTTTGTTATTGAGTCGTGCGGATAGGTTTGGGGCGTATTCGAGGGGGGTTTCTTGGGCGACATCGTAGACACGAGCCGTCAGGATTTGTACCAGGTAGTCGCAGAGCATGGGGTGAAGGGGGTGAGCAGATGCTGGGTGTAAAGAAAATTTTACTTGACTGGTGTTCCTGCTCTGTATCTTTCAGTTAAACCTAAATCGTGTAAAGCTTTTTTTTCTCAAGTTGTAGCTTTTGCAGATCAAGAGTTGAACTTGGCAGCATTGTCACGCGGTCTTGTTAACCTTTGCCATCTGTGATTGTAATTTGTTTATACTCGAAATCAATATCTTTAGAAGTGCGGTTGAATATATAGTTATGCCGCAAATTTCTGGGTTCGGGGTTTGAGTAAATTAGGCTACCTACAATGTCATACGTGCCGGAGCTTGACTTATCCAAGTATGATCTGCTTGCCGCGAAGGACAAGCTCTTTGCTTACATTTGCCATAAAGCAAAATCCTGGGGCATGGACCCGAATGTAGAGTGCGCGCTTCTCTCTCCGAAACAGTCTGATGATCTGGGTTACGGGCGGCAATGGCGCGTGATGTGGGAGTCTGGTTCGTATAACTGGGGCATTGATCTCTCTGGCGGTGGTGTCACATTCGTCAAATACGACGGACCGTGGGATCAGTCTCAGCCCGAGATTATTATGGGTGTTCCTGATAATTGGTACTTGCAACCCTACTACTCTTTTGATGTTGGGTTCGTTCCAACTACCACTTATGCGGACTTCGACAACGATGAATCAAACACAATCATCACGGTTACTAATTTTGTTTCCGAACAATTAATGCGTGAGATTGCAAGTCATCCCAAGATTCTGCAAACGATCGAGAGACGTCGTTTTGAAGAATTGATCGCTGAATTGTTTCACGGTTTTGGGTATGATGTTGAGCTAACTGGACGGACACGCGATGGCGGTAAGGACATAATTGCAGTCAAAAATGTTGATTCGATCAATCTGCGGTATTTAATCGAATGCAAGCGTCCAGAGCCAGGAAATCCCGTAGCTGTCTCGACTATTCGTGAACTATTGGGTGTGAAGGCTGACGATCCGGCGACAAAAGCTCTTCTTGTCACTACCACCGATTTTACGGCAGACGCGAGATCGCTAATTCAACGTCACTGCTGGCACCTAGAAGGCAAAATCTACAACGACATTGTTTCATGGATTAATAACTACAATCGCATTAAAGGTATTGAATTGTAAAAATAGTGCCATAATAATCCCGCTGCACATAGACCATATCAAATTATTGACTTAGATCGAGACGTTATTAGTATTCCGTAGTAACGCCCCTACAAGACTTATTGTTTTTGCGCTTAGTGCGCTCACACATCACCGTCGGTGGATCGGGCGTTGGAAACCCAACATCTTTAAGTTGGTCTTTGTAATCTAGCTCTCAAGCTATCGTGAGGTAAATTTGAAGTTAGTCAAAAAAACAATTTTGAGCTAACAATGCTAAAGACATTCAGGGCTTGGTTGAAGGGAAGCCGTCTAGAGTGGATCGATGAGATACCTGAATCTGGGAATCGACTTATCCAAGTCCACGTTACACTTCTTGAGAACGAACCCGACTTAGAGGCAAAGTCACGCGGACGTAAAATGGCTGAGATATTAGAAAAACTTAGCGCTTGTCAAGCACTAACCGATGTCGATCCAGTTGTGTGGCAGCGAGAAAACCGTCAGGAGCGTTCACTTCCAGGACGATAAAACGTGCTTCTTGACAGCAACATCATCATCTACTCTGCTCAACCCGAACATGCTCAACTGAGAGAGTTAATTGCTGAGAATGCACCTGCTGTATCGGCACTCAGTTATCTTGAAGTGTTAGGTTATCATCTGCTTACCGAACAACAGCGCCAGTATTTCGAGGAGTTTTTCCAAGTTGCTCAGGTTTTACCCATATCCCAAGATGTGTTAGACCAAGCTGTAATCCTGCGGCAACAGAGACGAATGACTTTAGGAGATACCATTATTGCTGGAACTGCGTTAGTGCATGGACTAACCTTGATAACAAGAAACACAGATGATTTCCGTTGGATTGCCCAACTTGAGTTGCTGAATCCTTTTGAGACTGATGAACCCGGAGCGGTCTAACAATCTGTTGCAGTCGTGAAGACGGAAGTATCGCTAATGACTATCACAACCGACCCAATTCCCGCAGATTGTTTAGATCTAGCTCGAAGTCTTCAACATCGTAGACATACAGAGGGATGTGGCGCTGTTTGAGCAATTCCCGGAAGGCGTTAAGAGGATGTTGCCCAGGTTTTCTCAACACCGGAGTCAGTAAATAAGGTGCTTCGGGCACTTATTGAAGCGATGCCTCAAGCAAGTAGTGGTGGAACAGTCTAACACAAGTGCGGGTCACAATACTCTGCACATTACTAAAGCTTGTGCTAAAAGTTTGCTCTTTACAATTAGTTTAGTTGAACAGGGGGTATTACCCCCTATTTGCCAGCAGTATCCTCTAAGAAGTTGGGAATCTTTGCTTCAATCCTTAAACGCTATTTTCCAAATCCTTTGCCGCGCTTGGGGGTAGGAAGACAGATGCAGCTTTCTATTTGCGATCGCAACGTGTCGTGATCTAAATTCTGACCAATTAGCACCAACTGCGTTTTAGGCTCACCTTTCCACTCATCATCCTCAATCGTGAAACGCTTACCACTCAAGTGGAAGACGTGACGGTTTGGACTCTCATTAAACCAGAGAATTCCCTTTGCCCGAAAGACATTTTCCGGAAGCTGATTGTCGAGGAAATACTGAAACTGCCTGATTGCAAATGGCTTATCACTCTCGAAGGAAAGCGACGTAAAACCATCATTTTCTAAGTGGTGGGAGTGATGATGATGCTCGTGGTCGTGGTCATGGTGGTGATGGTCATGATCATGGTCATGGTTGCAATGCTCATCATGGACGTGTTCATGGTCATGATGCTCATGCTTGTGTTCCGACGCCTCCTCAAAATATTTGTCCGTCTCAAACAGACCAACACTGAGAATCAACGGCAATGGCACCTGGGATTTTGTCGTTCTGAGAACTCTTGCACCCGCTTTGATATCACGAATTCTAATTTCCAAGGCATCTACATCGCCTTCGTCTACTAGGTCTACCTTATTAAGGAGGATGATATCGCCGTAGGCAATTTGGCTATAAGCTGCCTCACTGTTAAATAGATCCAGACTGAAGTTTTCGCAGTCTACCACTGTAACGATAGAATCTAGGCGAGTCATATCTCGCAGTTCTGTCCCCAAAAACGTGAGCGCAACTGGCAGGGGGTCAGCAAGACCTGTGGTTTCCACCACTAGATAATCTACCTTGTCTTCGCGTTCCAGGACTTTGTATACTGCCTCAACCAAATCGTTGTTAATCGTGCAGCAGACACAACCATTGTTCAGTTCCACCATGTCCTCGCCAGTGGTTACAATCAGCTCATTGTCGATGCCGATTTCACCAAACTCATTCACCAGCACAGCCGTCTTGAGTCCCTGCTGATTCGTCAAAATATGGTTGAGGAGAGTGGTTTTGCCGCTACCGAGAAAACCTGTGATGATGGTGACGGGTAAGCCTTGTTTCGGAGCGTCTATTGACTGAGATTGTTCGGAAGGAGCTGCTGATTTCATAGCGTAACTGCCTTGAAAAGTCAGAATATAAAAGGATAGCTTTATTGTGCTATTCACACAGGCATGACGGATGTTTACTTGACATCCTTGCCTTCCCCATTATTGCGTATCTGTTCCTTAGTGATTTCAATCCCTACTGTGTTATGACCTTAACGCTTTTTGATACACTGACCCGCCGCAAAGAACCCTTTGAGCCGTTGGAAGCTGGGAAAGTACGGATGTATTGCTGCGGCATTACGGTGTATGACTATTGCCACTTGGGTCATGCCAGAACTTGCATTGTTTGGGATACAGTCCGTCGATATCTGCAATTTGTCGGGCTAGAGGTTCACTATGTACAGAACTTCACCGATATTGACGACAAGATTCTCAAGCGCGCTGTAAAAGAGGGAACCTCAATGGAGGATGTCTCGGAACGCTTCATCAAAGCCTATTTTGAGGACATGGCGCGGCTAAATGTCAAAGAAGCAGATGCCTATCCCCGTGCGACGCATACGATTAACGGCATACAAAAGCTAATTTACGAGTTGGAACAAAAAGGCTTTGCCTACCCAGCATCGGGTGATGTCTACTATGCCGTGCGCCAGTTTCCAGAGTATGGCAAGCTTTCGGGACGCAAGTTGGACGATTTACAAGCAGGGGCAAGTGGACGGGTGGATGTAGAAGACCCAGAAGCATCCAAGAAGAAAGACCCGTTTGATTTTGCCCTATGGAAGGCGGCAAAACCTGGGGAACCTTCCTGGGAATCACGCTGGGGTGCAGGTCGTCCGGGTTGGCATATTGAATGCTCTGCGATGGTACGTGATTGTTTGGGTGAGACGATTGATATTCATACGGGTGGGGATGACTTGAAGTTTCCTCACCACGAGAATGAAATTGCCCAATCGGAAGCTGTCACAGGTAAGCCTCTCTCTCGCTACTGGCTACACAATGGCATGGTGAAGGTGGAAGGAGAGAAGATGTCCAAGTCTCTGGGCAACTTTATCACTATCCGTGAACTACTTGACCGTCCAGTTGACCCAATGGCGGTGCGGCTGTTTGTACTGATGGCTCACTACCGCAAGCCAATTGATTTTACTGATGAAGCGATCGCATCTGCAACCAATGGTTGGAACACCCTGAAAGAAGGGTTGCTCTTTGGTCATGAGTGGGGCGAAAAGCTGGGTTGGCAACCATCTGCTCCCATTCGCAATCCCCAATCCCCCATTCGCAATCCCCAAATCGAACGATTTAATGAAGCGGTGAATGATGACTTCAACTTCGCGGGGGGTTTACCTGTGTTGTTTGAACTCGCAAAGGATTTGCAACGCGAGGGGAATATCCTTGTGCATGAGGGGAAGACGCAAACACCGCCCTCAGAGTTAGAAAAGCAATGGCACACGCTAGTAACGCTGGCAAATGTGTTGGGTTTGGAGGCACAACCAGAGGTAAGTGAGGAACCGACTGATGGTTTGAGTGATGCGGAGATTGAAGGGATGATTCAGCAGCGTACAGAGGCGCGGAGTCGGAGGGATTTTGCGGAAGGCGATCGCATTCGCAATGAACTCTCCCGCAAAGGTATCACCCTAATTGATCAGTCAGGTGGTGTCACCCGTTGGCATCGTAATTAGGGTGTTGCTGAATCAAAGTATATAAACAACCCAGAGCTGCTAAGAGCTGAGGTCTGGGTTTTCAGTAGCCCTGAAGTTATCGAATAAGTTAAGCTGAACATACTCAATAGTTCGGTTTAACTTGCACGATAACCCCGTGCCTCCAGGCTGGTTTATAAACAGCCCCACAAGTGCAATATTATTGGCTCCATTAAAGTCGGCATCCCCATGCCATTTACAATGCCCACACCTGAAAGTCTTGCCGCTGCGGTAAGACTTTCCCTTTACTGGGTGAATGTGTAGGCAGTTGTGACACATTTGCGATGTGTATGCAGGGGAAATAGGGATAACCCGAACGCTTTTCGCCAGAGCTTTGTACTCGATGAACGTTCGCAACTGATAGAACGCCCAACTATTGGAACGTCTGCGCTCAGTCTTATTTCTAGGCTGCTCGTTGGTTCTTTCCCTAATCCCACTCAGGTCTTCTATAGCAATTGAGGCACTTAAACTCACTGCTCGTCTGACTACTGATTTGGAGATGTTGTGATTGAGCCATTGTTGATAACGTCTCTCCCGCCCCGACAGCCGTCTCAAAACTTCTCGACATCTACGCCGAGTCGTCCTCGTGCCTTTCGGAGCTTTTTTCTGAAGAGACGCTCTAACTCTGGAAAACTTATCTCGAACTTGCTGAATGCCTGTTCCGTCCCACTTCTCGCCTTCGGATGTAACCGCAATGTCGCGGCGTCCTAGGTCGATGCCCAGTACTTTACTGGCATCTTTTGGGTCAGGGGCGTCATCCTTTACTTGGATGTGCAGGTAGTACTGACCATCTCGGTGTTTGCATAACTGAGCCGAAGTTGGGTTAGTTCCTTTGAGCTTTCCTCTCTGGTAGTTCCCAGCTTTCAACTCAATTCGCTCTCTACCATGAATGGTCGCAAGGCTTACTGTCCAATCTTGTTCTCTAAACCGAAACAAGTCCTTGTCACAATCCATACTGCTTGGAGCAAAGCTTTTGACAGGCTTGCCCCTCTGTGAAGCTACCTTACGGTTGGCTGCTACTCGCGCACAAGCCCTGACTGCCATATTTGCAACGAGGTTAAACTCGTTCTTGATGGTTTGGTAGGTCAGGGATTGAATAGCGATTTTGTTTGTTAGTTTTGGAGCTGTGTGTTCGTTGACGTAGTTGCAAGCATCCGCAAACGCCTGAAGGGTCGCCTCAATTTTGGCAACTTGTTCAGGCGTAGGTTGGAGCTTTACGACTATCGTTAGGACTTGCTTCATGACTAAAATTATGCCACTTAGTGGGACAGGGATTGAAAATACTTCAGGCATTTAGCCCTCGTATTTTCCGCTATCCCCCTACGGGTTATCTCCGCTTCGCTACGATTGAACCCGTAGCCCCTCGCTATTTCGGTGGCTTTGCCAGTGTTCAAACGGCGATCGCAGCACCTGTATTCTCTAGCTTTTCCAAAAAATCAACTTTTATATCTGGTAGGTTTGCAGGTACGCTGCAATCAATGTTTTCGTTTCTGCTACAAGTTGTTCCCGGAAGATTTGATCGCGGGTCAGAGAGAGCCATAGCAACTCATTGGCAGCTTTCACAACGGTTGTGGCAATTAATTCACATTTTGCTTTATCTAAAGATGGGTTTCGCTGTTCCAGAAAACGGGCGAGTTCTATAAGAATCTTTTGGTCGTACTCATCTAGGGTACTGATATCGGCTGCTGTCATCAGATCAATTAATTGTTCTAGTACAGCACGATAGCCGGGATGGTTGGTTGCAAACTGGTCAAATGCATCAATCATGCGATCGACATAGACCACAATTGGAGCCTCTGCCAGTTCAGCGTCAAGTTCCATAAACAGGTGATACTCCTGCTCAAAGTACCGATTCGCCAAAGCTTTGACGATCGCTTCTTTGTCCGGAAAGAACTGGTAGAGCGACCCAACGGGAACTTCCGCACGAGACGCGATCGCCCGTGTCGTGGTCTGGTTGTAGCCCAGTTCAATGAATAGTTGCTCGGCAACATCAAGGATGTGATGCACCCGCTCCTGGCTGCGTGCCTGCTTTGGTTGCCGTCGCATGGTTGAGGGTTGTTGAGGGTCAGCCGTCATTTACAGAAATCATCTTTGACAAAATATGAACGTTGTTCGTATTATTAAAGACATGAACAATGTTCATATATCACTTCAATTCTACTTGTCGGAGGTACTCCTATGCAGTCTCTGAATTCCCAAGTTTTTCAACCAGCCAAACAAAATCCGGGTGTGCAAGCGCACTCTAACGGACAGATATTGACGAGCGTCAAAGACTTCTTTCGGACATTAAGAGGAACAAAAGCATTCTTGACGCTGCTGTTCGACGACAGCGGAAATCTGGCTCCAGTTCTAGAGTTGAGTACGACGCTGGTTGATAGCCATGCCTTCCAACTTGCCGTTGAAGCAATGAAGGCAGCGCCAGAAGTGGCTGAAATTATTGAAGAACGCTATGTGGCTCCCTCCCACGATCTGGAAGCTTTGTTGCAGTATCCCAAGGACTCGTTGGGTTATGCCTATGCCAGCAGCATTAAACAAGCAGGTTTTCAGCCGTTAGCGGCTGAAATCAAAATTGACTCGGATACCAGCTATGTTGAAAATCGTTGGTTACAGACCCACGATATTTGGCACATTATTACCGGATTTGATACTAGTGAAATTGGCGAAATTGGTTTGCAAGCCTTCTACCTAGCTCAGTTTCAGCTACCGCTTGCCAGTATGCTCATCGCCAATGCTCTGATTGCCACCACGCTGTTGCAACCTGAGGTGCTATCTCCACTTGTAAATGCGATCGCATACGGATGGCAAATGGGACAAACTGCCAAACCGTTAATTGCTCAGAAATGGGAAGAAGCTTGGGAAAAACCCATTGCGGTGTGGCAGACACAACTGAATGTGCAACCCTTTGCACAACTCGAACTTGCGCTGGACAAAATCTCTTTGAGCTAGTGTTGCTGCGAGATTTTGTCTAACCGGGAACCGAGTACTCGATAAAAGAAACAATCATGATGTCATGCAGGCTCTACTGGCGCACCGTTCGCCTTACCTATCCCTGGTTGCCGTTGGCGATCGCGCTCTGGCGTATGGCTAGTTCAACAGGTGTTCAGCGCAGCCGTGCCCAGGTTCGTTTCTGGATGCTGTTGACCCGAATTGATTTTGCAAACTTGTTTGCGATCGTCAGTGAGATGAGTCAACCCGAATATTGGGCGTGAGGTCTAACCGGGCAATAGGGTTTCGTAATTTGCTTCCTGAGTGGTTCGGTATCAAGGAATCAATTGCACAATCTGTTGTGATAACCTTCATAATCATACCCTGACACCTTAGAGCCACCAACGTCTAGTCGGGGAAGGCGAGTCCTGTTCGAGGATCGCGGATATAAAGCCCTAGAACTAACGATTCCATAACTGTGTCCCATACGGGAATCAAGCGCTGTGCATCGTCTACCCAGTAGTCAAAAGTAATCAGGCACTGGACTCCAGAACCCAACCCAATGCAGATTCGGGAATACGCTTCGCGGTTTTCCTGAGGGTCAATAAATTTGATTTCGCTCCAAACGACGCGGGCTGTTTGACGCTTGAATTGAATAATTTTCCCTCGCTCAACTACATTCCGCTCATCATCTTGAACTGTCTGCTTTAATAGCCTAACCAGCGGAAAATCTGCCCAGTTGCCAGGGGGTAGTAAATTAAACGAAGCTTCTAGGCGGCAATCATCGTTCGGCGGCTTTTTGTCTAGAAACCGGAACGACTTCGTATCCGGTTCAAAATGCCAATCATCGGGGACATCGAAGCGCAATGCTCCTCGCCCTGCCACAAAAATCTGAGTTCCTGGCTTTGATTTCCAGTTGTGGTCTTCTTTTAAGCCTTGGGTTTCCTTGAGCCATTGGAGATTATGCTTTTTGCGCTTAGACATAGCCACAAAGCCTGTTGACCTTTCTCTTATTTTGCCGTAGGTTTGACCACACAGCATATATTGTTAGGGGCTTGACCACGGCATTAAGGGCTGTAAAAACTTCTGCAACCCTGCACTCAGCGACACTTGCTTTACTCTCTAAATATCCATAACATCATGAAAGCAAGTGTAATCAATCATGCGCCGCCCGTCCGGTTTCCTGGCAATAATATCAACGAAACGCTTGTCCCAGAGAATTTCCTCTGCTAAGTAGTAATGACGAGCATGAACAGTTTGTGAAACCGTTTCATCCAGACCAGTTAGCGTAACGGCAATATCCGCTTGCGCCTGAGCCATTGACTCTGGTGTCTCCCCATATAGGGGACTACTCTCATCAACAGGATGCATTACTGTCCAAGTTAGTGCAAAGCTGCGTGACTGGTTACGAAGCAGTTTGAGGTCATAGAAACGACGTGTGTATTCCCCTTCCGCCGTGATTTCATCGCGCAGTAAGCTCACTCCTATTTGGGCTTCAAGAATCTGGTTACGTCGCTCGTTTGCTACACGAAACATCAGGGTAGGTGTACCGTTAAACGGAGTAATGACTCCTACTCTGCTAAAGAGGACTCTTGCTGTAGGACGGGAGAAGCGGGCAAACATCAGCCCAGTACCCATTGCTACTCCCACCAAGCCTACCAATGCTTCCAGCGCGACTAGCAAATTCGCATAGTCGGTTTGTGGATACATTGCACCGTATCCGATAGTTGCCATTGTTTGAACGCTGAAAGCAAAGGCATCCAAGAAAGAACCCGGACGAGCGTTCTTAATAGAGTCTCCTCCTGCCATGTACAAAAGCGCAAATATGGTGTTGGTGATGACATAGGAAATTACAGTCAACCCAATGAACTTGAACCAGTTCATCGTGAGTATCCAATGATAAGGATCGCGCCAATCAAAATACGCGATCCCCTTCCTCACAATGTCAAACCGTCTATTAATACTGACAGTGTCAAACGTCTTACGTTGGTTTACCCTGCGTCTCAGGAGGGGCGTGCGATACGTTTTATTCATCTGACTGTAGCTTATTGGTTTGTAAGGGTTAATGGTGGGCTATGCCTACAAATTGAGTATCAGGCACTGATGCAACAGATAATGATGCCAGGACTACCGCGTGCTGTCTTTGCCTAGACTAGTGAATGTTCTGCAACTTGCCTTGGGCAATGATTGGGATACATAGGGAAAAGAGCTAAGTGTTACATATCCCTCTTCTGTCACTCTCCGGTTTTTCCTATTATTAATATTTTCTACAAAGGAGGTATATTAGGGAATACAGCGTTTGCCCATCTAATTTTGGCAATTTCCCTACTCTGATCAATTTCTATGAAGGAAAAAGTCTGCGATCGCCTACCATAGGTTAGTTCTAGACTTCAGCAATGGCAAAAGTTTTCGGAGAGTGACAGAAGAGGGATATAACGATTTTCAGTTGGATGAGGTACAGCGGGAGGTGTGTGAAACTTGCCTAGAAGCAAGGAAAACAAAAAAGCTGATAGCTGACAGTTTTCTGCCCTCAGAGTTTTGGCTTCACACAATCTTTATACAAAATCAAAGTGTCTTTACTATAACTTTATAGCTGCTTTATCTGTCTCGGTTTAGCATAACTTGGGAAGAGGTGACCTCAAAGAATGCTGCTAAAGGAGCCTCATATTTTTATTGTCCATTTTTTAGAGCAAATACTGCTTGTTCTTAAAACTGAGACATAAACAGTACTAATACTTTGCAGGTAGATATATGGGACTGAAGCTAGAGCTTGTGAAAGATTTTCAGTGGTTTCTTACTCCTCTAGTTACTAGTTCTATATTTGTTGCTTCGCCTAGCCTTGCTGCTACTCTAGCTTCTTCCGTAGGAGAACTGAGCCTTCATAACATCAATCAAATTCCTCAGGATGTTGCGACTTTAACGGATACTAATACTTTTGCAACAGCAGAGATTGGCTCAACAACTGCACTGGCTCAAGCGCAAGCAGAATTTATTGTTGGTGCCTCTACTTCTGCTTCCTTGAACTCAGATAGTACGAGTTTTGGTGAAGGAGCTATCTACCAAGGAATTGCAGATAGTATATCTCAAGCATTTGGCAATTTTTCTGTAGAAGCTAACCAATTTTTTACTCTTGATTTTACAGCTTCCCTCAACTTAGAAGCTTCTATTGATGCTCTTCAGTCTGAAAGTGCAAGTGCTATTGGCAATTTATCTTTATTTTTGATTGATAGTACTACTCAATCAATTTACGAGTCTTTTAGCCTCTTTAGCTTTTTAGATTCTCAAGGAGACAATGATTATCTAGACTATCAAGCTAGTCAAGATATTACGTTCACGCTCGATTCAAGCGGAACATCCTTTGGCGGAACACAGGAAGTTATTAACGCTTCAGTTGAAGGGTCACTTGAGCATCTTTTCACTAGCTCAACAAATCTAACTTTACTAGCGGTTACGAGAAACCAAGCAAGCGTTTCAAGTGTAAAAACGCCTGAGTCTTCAAATCCTTTAGGTTTACTTAGCTTCTTTAGCTTAATAGGTATTAGCTTTGGAGTAAAAAGTATAAAAAGGCAAGCAGTTAGAGTGAGATAAAACTGAAGTAACAAAGAAAGCCAGGAGGCAGACGGCAGAGGGCTTTTATGCTCAATCATCTAGATTTTCACTGAAATCCAATGATTCAAGCTGTTTTACTATGAAGCACATAGTTTAGCTCACTAACGAGCCATTCGTTAAACATCCTATCAAGGATATCTTGATATCTTTGAGGTGTTAGTTGAGCTGGAATGAATGCTTCAACCATTAAAAGATGATGTCCTTGCTCGGTTTTTAGAGGACTAATTACTTCTCCGGCTTTAGTATTAAATACAACGGCTGCTAGCTCAGGTTTTAAATTCCAGCGGAAAAGCTTACCTTCATAACCACATTGCTGCCTACGTCTCTCATCAACATCATAAAGATGAGCTGCTTCATAAAAGCTGATTTCGCCGTCTTCAATTTGATAGAAGAGTTCTTGTGCCAGCTTTCCATCGGAAAGAACAATTTGATAAAGTAAGATCTGGTCAAAATCCAGACGATTCTGAGCAAACACTTTTTCTACTTCTTTAGCAAACAAACATTCAGCTAATTTTTTAGCAAGAATGCGATCGCAAATTCCTGCCTCCCAATCCTCAACACTGATCATCTCACTAGCTAGCCACGCTAGTGTATCAGTCGCCTTCTCTAAACGCTTCTCGTAACGTAGACGATTTGCCTCAGATTGAATTTCTTCTGGAGTAACCGTTAAGCCTCTTTCCTGAGCCGCTTGATTGATGACCTTTTGATATAAAATCTTTTGATAGATTGCCTTTAACTGTAAGTCTTTTTTTAAAAAGCTAGTAATTTCATCTGGCTCAATATCTGGCTGATAACTATTACTCATTTTCATCAAATAATAATTACGATATAAAGGTGTTCTAAACGTTTTATAAGCTACTAACTAGAGCCATCTATTTCCTAAATACTCTAATCAATAGCTTATTAAGTTAAAAATTAATTTTCAAACGTCAATCAGTAGGAACCACAACAGACGTCTCGACGTAAGTAGTATCACCTATTGCGAGCGCACTAGCTCCTGCACTTCCAAAGATTCCGGAAAGTTGAGAGTGCTTTATGCGCCAACGTCTTCTAGGATAATTACCCAGGTTATTGCTAATGCTATAGCTAGATGAAGTGGAGGACGAAGAAATTCCTCCTTTTTCTTTGCTCTTCCTAAAAAACTCCCTCTCACAAAAATCTAGATCAACAATTGTTATCTTGCTCATGCATCCCTCCATGGAAATAGGGAAATCAATATTAAATGCTAGTAAGTTAAGCTATTGATTAGAGCAAGCGCATTTGCAGCTTTTCTAATCAATAGCTTATCGAGTTAAATCCAAGTTTCAGAAGCTTTAATAAGTACCCGCTGAGGCATAGGATGAGGCATAGCTGAAACCATCAGAGGCAGCACCTGCTACTGCACCACCGACAGCAGTGGAGTAGCCAAAAGCCACTACATAACTAATGCTATTAGTGCTTGGGTCAACGAAATAGTCCGCAAAATAACCCGAACTCTGGCTAGAGTCATGACTAGTAGAATAGGCACCTCCAGAAGGAGAGTAGACAGTGATTCCGCCTACCACTGGCTCTTCACTAGTACTCAGAACTTGCCCTTCACAAAAACTTAGATCAACAATTTTTAAATGACTCATGTTTCCTCCTTTGAAATAGGAAAATCGCTGAAAGCTTTTAATTTTTTAAAGAACTTAGCCTTCAGCAATTTCGCAAATCTAACTTCTAGTTTTGGCTAAATGCCTACCTAATCTGCAACAGAGCTAGAGGAAGAATTGGAGGAGGCAGAATCTCCGTAGTAGTAGTAGGAGTAGCCACTATAAGCACTAGTATAAGTGCTGGTGTAGGTGGAAGCGAAGTAGTCTCCAGATGCGTATGCACTAGAATAGGCATCTGCAAAAGCTATCCCACCTTCAACACTCTTTTCTTCAGAAACAACTTCCAAGTGCTCTAAATCAGAAATAATCATTTGAGTCTCCGTGATTGATAGTTCAGAATTTTTGGCTTGTAACAACCAAATCTTTTTGTTTGGTTCTTCTACACAATCAATATATTTAAGGTAAGGAGAAGTATGTTGCCATTTTGGCAGTATTTTTGTATATAAATGTGTAGCAAATATGAAACCAATAAAAACAGCCTAGCTCCGTAGTTCATACAAAGTAGGCTGGAATTGTTTAATTAAAGAATCAAGGGATTTAAATGATAAAATTCATTACAATCCTTAATCAAGCATTAGCCTAAACCTAAACTAAAACTGTTGCTCAATTTAAATTAGTTATAGTCTGGGTACTGGTTGAAGTAGCCGCCTCGTACCTGCTTGTGTTGCTCATTAACCGTCTCTATGTAATCAAGATCACTAATTTTGCTCA
Source organism: Microcoleus sp. FACHB-SPT15 (assembly GCF_014849525.1). Taxonomy (NCBI): domain Bacteria; kingdom Bacillati; phylum Cyanobacteriota; class Cyanophyceae; order Oscillatoriales; family Microcoleaceae; genus Microcoleus; species Microcoleus sp. FACHB-SPT15. The sequence goes on from NZ_JACJNU010000016.1 coordinate 99,970, forward strand.
AGTGTTTCCGTGAACTTGCCCCATTAGAGTTGGATTGGGAGCATCGATGATCAAGGCTTATCGTATTGGTATGACGTTTACTTAAAAGGGTGATGTTAGAGTTTTCTTTTACCAAGCGGTTGTAGGTTCGGTAGGGGATGTAGTGTAGGGGATTGTAGCCAGCACAACGTAGGAGCAAAAAACAAGCCCAAGAATACTTTCCTGCAAGGATGGCTTCCGTAATTTCATTAAACTGCTCATGATTAATTGTTTTGTCAGGGCTGCTATTAGAAGAGGGAATTGGGTGAGTCATGATGCTTCCTCTTTTGACTAAAGTGGAACTCGTCTATGGGATGCGGTATTGCTTCTGTAACTTACTCAGGGTTTATAAGTTGATGCCACCGTTTTGTAGTTGCCTGATGGGATCTAGTAAGAGATCTGCAATGCGGCGGCGGCGGATGATAATCTCTGCGGTGGCAGTTTCACCCGCCTTCAAGTTTATGTTTTGATGATTAGCCGTGAGATAGCTTTGAGCTAGCGACACTTCTACTCGATAGACTGCACCCAGTCGCTCATCAGGTTTCGTATCGGGGGAGATAGATGTGACTTTACCGCTCACGATGCCGTAGTCCTGATAAGGATAAGCATCTAATTTGACTTGCACGGGCATTCCTGTCTTAACAAAGCCTGCTTCTTGATTCGGTAAGCTAGCTGATAAAACAAGCGGCACATCCTGAGGTGCGATTTCTGCAAGGGTTTGTCCGGGTTGAATGACTTCGCCAATATTGGGAATGTTGAGCGATGAGATTGTTCCATCAACTGGTGCATAGAGGAATCTCTGCTTTAGCTTTGCCTTCGCACTAGTCAGCAGATTCTGAGTTTCAGCGACTTTGGCTTTGAGTTGATTCATTTCCACTTCCAGTTGCTGAACCTTCTGCTGTGCCTCTAGCTGAGTACTGCGTCCTTCGGCTTGTTTCTGGAGTAGTCCTGCCTGGAGTCGGTCTGATTCGCGTTGAGCTTGCTGTAGTTCGGCTTGAAGTCGATCTGATTCGGTTAGGGCTTGTTGGAGTTCGCCTTGGCTTTGGGTGATGCTGCGCTGGCGATCGCGTAAAGATTGTTCGGCGGCAAACATCTGTTCAGTGGCGATCGCACCCGCATCGACTAGAGGCTTTAGCCTGTCCATTCGAGCCTTATAAGCCATCTCATCTGTATGCAGTTGAGTGAGTAGCTTTTGGTTAGTCGCTGTATTGGCTTTCGCCTGAGCGATCGCCATGTTTTGAGCTTCAGCCTTCGCTTTTGCCTGAGCGATTGCCGCCATCTGCGCTTGAGCATCAGCGATCGCTATTTCTCCACGAATATGCCCTTCCTCCCTTGTTCTCTCAATTAGAGCCTGCATCTGGCTAAGTTGGATTTTTTCGGAACTCAGCAGTTGCTCTAAACGCTCTACTTCCGCCTCTGCCATTTCCGTATCCAGTTCAATCAATGTTTGCCCAGCTTTAACTGCTTGCCCTTCTTTTACCTGAATAGAAGCAATCTTCCCTGAGTCAATCGGATGAATCTTATAAACCTCCCCTTTGGGCACTAAGCGCCCTTGAGCGTGACCCACTTCGTCAATCTGCCCAAACGTTGCCCAAGCTCCAAACGCCATACAGAACACTAACCCTCCCAACAATAGTTGGCGGGGAAGTGATGAAGGTGGCTGCTCCAGCATTGTCTGCAAGGAGGGAGACCAGTTCGTACTAGTAGAAGAAATTGTTTGGGAGGGAGGAGATGTCCTGGCATCTTGGGCGCTTTCAGGTGTGTCTGTATCCGTCCTAGTCGGGTTGGCAACCCCCCCATAGATGGAGGTCAACTCAGTTGGAGAGGGTGTCCTTAAAATACCTTCTCCATTGATGTCACGAGACTGAGCTGATGGAGCTGCTGGTGGCTTTGAAAACCTTGAACCGGAGAGCGGTTCGATTAGTTTTTCCATAGTAGCAACACTGAATTTAATTCCTCAGCGTCATTAACCGCTTAGAAGTTTATACTATGTTGCAACTTTATCCCTAAAAACACAATAATCTAAAGTAACATTTTTTAAAGTTGAGAATCCTCGGCTGGGACAGGATTTTGTAGTGGTAGCCGTGAGGAAGGCGATATCGATTTACAGCTCTAGGTCGTTATAGGAAACTGCAAAATCCCTAGTTTTAATCAGCTATGTACTAGTCAGGGTTAATTTGTCACTTTTATGCAAAGTATCGAATTTTGTAAAATTTCTTTACAAAACTAATGCAGATAGGCACTATGGCGGCGAATCCGCCACAGAAGATGAAAATCTTCCTCTCTAACTTCCCCTGCCTATTTTCTAGAATCCCGTAGCTGACTAATACCCGTAGTATCAAAGGTCGAGCTGCTGCTGTGCTAAATGGTAGTAAAGACCTTGAAGCGCTATCAGCTCATCGTGAGTCCCCCGCTCAACCAGAATGCCTCGATCAAGAACGAGGATGAAATCCGCGTGTCGAACGGTAGAGAGACGGTGGGCAATAATCAAGGTGGTACGGGCGTGGCTAATCCGAGCTAAATTCTGCTGAAATCGCCGCTCAGAATCGGTATCTAGAGAACTAGTTGCTTCATCTAAAAGCAGTATGCGGGGGTCACCCAACAGAGCGCGTGCGATCGCAATTCGTTGCCGTTGTCCGCCGGAGAGATTGGTGCCCCGTTCCCCAACTTTCGTGTGGTATCCCAACGGCATATCTTGAATAAACGCATGAGCTTCCGCAAGCTTTGCCGCTTCAACCACTTGCTCCAGCGTGAAGTCACTCGCGTACAGGGTGATATTTTCTAAGATCGTTCCCGAAAATAGGAAGCACTCCTGCGGCACAACACCTAGCTGACTTCGTAAAGACTGGGGAGAAGCGTGTCGAATATCATGCCCATCAATACATACCCGACCACTCGTAGGTTGATACAAGCCCTGTAGTAGACTGACTAAAGTAGTCTTGCCCGAACCACTGCGACCGACAATTGCAACAGTTTGCCCCGGCATAACCTCAAAAGCAATATTCTGTAGAGTGTTGCGCTCCTGGTCTTGATCGTAGCGGAACGTAACATTTTCTAGTTTCACCTCACCCTGTAACCGAGGCAGAACCAGCAGAGGATTTTGAGGACTTTCTTCAGGTTGAGCGGAAAAAACATCATTCAGCCGCTCTACAGAAACCATAACTTCTTGAAACTCATCCCAAAGATTCACCAGTGCTAGCACAGGGTTGATGATGTTACCAATCATCATATTGAACGCCACAAACTGTCCAACACTCAGTTCTCCCCGAATGACAAGCGTTGCCCCGTACCACAGCAAAGCCGTTGACCCAAGAGTATTAATAAAGCCGCCTGTTGCTTGTAAGCCATTTGCTAGTTTCTGACCCCGAAATCGTACATTTAGGGTGCTGGTTAAGCTGTCTTCCCAACGCCAGCGCAACTCTCGCTCGGCGGCGGCGGCTTTTACGGTCGCAACACCCGTCATCATTTCGACAAGTGACGAGTTTTGCCTTGCTTCTTCGTTAAAGATTTCCCGTGACACTGCCCTTAAAAAGGGACTTGCGACAACAGTCAAAATGACAATCGGGGGAATTAGGGCAAGTACCAAAAGGGTGAGTTGCCAATTGTAATAAGCCATCAGCCCCAAATAGATCACTGCCATTAAGGCATCTAACCACGCCGTGACCGCTTGGCGCGTCATAAACACTTGGATTTTGCGGTTTTCCTGCACGCGGGTAATAATGTCACCCACATGGCGCGATTCAAAAAACTTGAGGGGTAAGGTTAAGGTATGGCTGATAAAGCCACTAATCAGGGTAAGGTCTAACCGATTGGCAAGATAGTCTAGTAGGTATTGGCGAACGGTACTTACGCCGATGCGCCAAACGCCGAATAAAAGTAGACCAATTGCGAAGACATGTAGGGTTGCAAAGCTTTTGTGTACAACAACCCGATCCAGAATGATTTGGGTAAATAGAGGGGTAATCAGCCCGAAAATCTGGATGAACACAGAGGCAAGGAGAATTTGCCCGATTAAGGAGCGGTAAGGCAAAAGCAAACGCCAAAAGCGGTTTAGAGAGTTTTTCTCGCTTTGAGCCGCTTGCAGTTGAGCAGTAGGATCGAGCAACAGAGCGTATCCAGTCCAGCCGTCCTGAAATTCCTGCAAGGAAAGCGATCGCTTTCCTATCGCGGGATCAGCCATCATGATACGGTTACCCTTTGCTCCATAGACAACTACATAATGATCGCCTTGCCAGTGAGCAATCCAAGGATTATTTTGATTAACTAAACGATTCAAACTTGCCCGGACAGGTTGTACATGAAATCCTAAGCGTTCTGCAGCGGCAGCTAAGCTTTTGAGGGATGCCCCAGCACGATCTATTCCAGCTAGATTGCGTATGGAATTGATGCTAAACCGTTTTCCCCAGTACTGTCCTATCATTGCAAGACAAGCAGCACTGCAATCGGAAGTGCTTTGCTGTTGGATGAAAGGATAGCGTCGCCAAAATCCTCGACGCCGATGAGCCGATGACGCGGGTTGAGGAAAAGTGATGCTCTGAGCGGTTGGCTGCTCTAAGGTGTCGGATTTAGCTTGAGTAATAGTTCTCGCCCTGTTGGGCGGATGAGGAACTGGTGCAGACTGAATCCGAGTCTGATTCGTCAATCGACTTGTGAGTGTACCGCGACCATTCTGAGTTGCTGTAGCTGTAGTTGGTTGAGGCGACTTTGGAGAGGTAGTAGCGGCTAAAATTGGGGCAATGGCTTGGGCTGCCTCCCAGTGTTCTGTGGGAAGCTGATAGACGACCAAATCAGTCTCGGCAATCCAATCGCAAGGTGTTGGATTGGGATATCCCCAGCTTTGCCCTACTGTGGGGGGATGGTGAGCATCTTGTCGGCTCTGAATTTCTCCACGGCGTAGCCAGAAGCGCCCAAACTCTGAAGGAGTTGACTCAACCAAAGACGAGCCAACCTCAATCCGTTTTTCTATTAAGTAGGGGAACAGTTGCCGTAGCTGATGGCTCGTCAAGTCTCGTAACTCTGTAGAGGTTTTGAGAAATAATAGGCATTGCCGCCAGATTGCCTGTTGTCGCAGGTATTCTTTTAGATTGGGGAGTTGTTCCAGCCAAGGCTTGAGTTGCTGCGTTGAAGTCCGAGCCACAAAACCGGGACTCGCTGCGATCGCCTTTTGGGGGGTGCCAGAGGCGATCGCCTTTTGTCTAACTCCGTCGACTGCACTATTTTGCTCAGAGATATTGCCCAATAACTCGTTAGCACCAAAGATTTCACCTGGCTCCAGCACAAGTGCCGAAACATCTCTTCCCTGCACCGCATCAAAGCTAAGTAGGCGCACCCGTCCCTGACCAACTATGAAAAAGCTACAGTTATTTTGTTCATCTTGTTTACCATGAACAGAATTATCTGGCGGCAGGGATGCACTATAGTCAAAAATTGAGTCGCCAAGTTGAAACTCACAAACTTCAAAAATTTGGCTAAATTCCGAAGCAAAGTTTGTGTCGGCTTGAGCTAGCCTCAAGAGCTGGAGAATGTTGGGAATGCTCGAATAACCGTCTTGTCGGTTCTGAGCCTTAGGTAAGCCTTGAACTTCTAACATCTGATTCATCAGTTAGCCTCTTAGCTTTGCAAGAACTACCTCATGACTAAAGAGAACCCTAGCCGTAGAGTGAGAGAAGCGGGGAGCCATCAGTCCAATACCCACGACTAAACTCATTAAACCGGCTAGGGCTTTCATCGCCAGTAGCCTATTTGCAGAGTCAGGTGGGGAGACCTCGCATGAGTGTACTATGATGTTAGCGATTGACTATGCCTATTCGGTTATAAAGATTAATTAACAGACTATTGGGCTATCGCTAATAGGACTTACGCATAGAGGCAAGATATCGGACGGGAGCAAAGCAAGAGCGCCCGACAGATGGTGATGGTGGTTCAAAAGTAGATATAGCAAACGGCAGAGGGCAGAGGGCTTTTATGCAGAAGGAAAAAGATTAACTAGTCTAGGTTTCAGTAATTGACTTTGTCCTAATTGCCTTGGCGACTTCTATATGCGTCAGTTCAGGCTAAGTGGAGTAAGAACACACAGAGGAAAAAGGGAGGAGGAAACATATTATGGTTTCCTCCTCCCTTTTTCTCCGTCTTCTTCCAACTACTAACAAGAAAGTGAAATAGTATAATTACCAACGTGCTTGGGGACCCGCCCAAACTTGGTTCATGACTTGACCATAAACCATCGGTTCGTCTTCATAAGCAAGGGCGGTTTGACCCATGAAATCAACAGCCCATACAGGTGGGTGTTCATCTCCCAATTCTCCAGCACGAAAGAGAACTTGATCGGGATTGGTTTGACTCCAACCCAACAAGACAGCGTTAGAGTATTGAATTCGTTCCGGTGCAATGGTACTGGTACGATTTTGCCGTCGATCCCAAATTACGGCGTAATCAGAGGCATCCGATGTACTAAACATGCCTTCAAACTGTCGCGCTAAGATGCGATCGCTTTCTTGTGACCAAGAGACTGGAATTAAAATTGCGATCGTCCCCGGCATATCCGCGTCTTGATTACTGACTAAGGGATTATCAGCCAAGGGAGAAGAAGCCGTGATCGTTCGCAAGTCTCCCGTCTCTAAATTTTCCAGAAACATCACACTCGTCACGCGGCTGCGGTAGAGTTCCGGCTGCGCGTACATCTGAATGCGACTATAGGCAGCATACTGACCGTCGGGAGAAATTAATGATTGGCTGCGATAGTAACGTGGTCCAAAATTTTCTGAAGTACCCACTTCAGCCTGGGTAGCGAGTACCCAATTCCAAGGTACGGGATGGGGACTATCCAGAGGGTCAAGCTGTACTCCAAGTTCAAGCATGTCGGGGGCGATTTCTTCAGGCACTTCAACAGGTACTTCAATTGAGGGCTGGGAAGAGGGCACCGATGACGGGTCTACGACCATAGGTAGATTTAGTGATGATGGGTCTACGACCATAGGCACATTCACAGAGTCTGCCTGAGCAGGTAGGTTATGTGCCATAAGGACTAGAGCGGCTAAAAGCATTCGGCATGGTTGTTCGCGAAACCATCCTACTAAACAGACTATTCTTTTAAGCATTGATGGAGGGTGAGGTTGCTAAACGGCGCGTCTTGTGTGAGGAGCAACGCCCAAGGAATGCTGCCGCAGTTCCTTATGTTATGTATAACAACTTAAGAATCCATCAACTCACTCATTTACGAAAGTTTTCACTTCGTGTTTACGAATTTTGATGTTATCCTCCCCTATTTTAGTAATGGGCTTCGACTTTTTACCCTAAATAGGGCATGATCAAATTCTCCATTTTCTTTATTATTCTTCTGTGGTCTGAATAAAATTCAGGAAAATCGGTGACCCAATCCGCTAATTCAGCAGCTAAGACTTCCCCTGACAAACCGAGCAGTCGGCAACCGTGGTTACTCGTCCTAATTTTCCGACTGCTACTCCTAGGCGTTGGTGGGGGGTTAGCCCTAATTTCGGGCATTGCATTTGCGAACATCTATCCTAATCCGAGTCCAGAGAAACCTCTACTCATTAAGCTACTAGAGCGTCTTGAAAATAAGGCACTAGTAACCGCGCCCGATACCAGCCCAACAATTGCTGCAAATACCAGCAATTCGTCACTACAGTTAACACCTGTACAACGACAACAGGCACAAGCCGAGTTGACACAATTACAAAATCAGTTTAGAGCATTAAGCAATGCTGTTGTGGCTCTGGAAAGTCAACTCGGTATCCGTCGCTCCAATGAATTTCTCGACACACGACTAGAAGCGATCGCTTTACAAATCCAAGACGTACCTGCTAACAGTACAAATGCTACGTCGTTAGGAAGCGTCAGCGCTAACCAAATTGGGGCATCCTCTGTGTCTATTGTTCAATCTGACAAATTGAAGGTAACATTGCCCAGCGACCTTTTATTTGAAGAGAGCAACAGTATTTTACGTTCCGAGGCGGGTCTAATTTTAGACAAAATCGTCGCGGATTTACGAAAATATCCTTCCAGTACCATCCGCATTGGTGCCCATACTGACTCGAAAGGGGAAGCCGAAGACAATCGAGAATTGTCATTTCGCCGCGCTAAAGCCGTTGAGCAATATTTTGCCAATGCCTTAGATGGTGAATACCGATGGTTAGTAGTCGGCTACGGCGCAACTTATCCCCTTGTCACCGACGAGTCTGCACCTAATCAACAACGAAACCGCCGAGTTGAGATTGCGATTAATTAGAAGTTAGGCACCATAAGACGAAAGCTCACAACGTTCGCGTAGCGTTCTCCGCAGGAGTAGGAATGAAAATTTTTCTTACTGCTTCTGCCCTCTGCCTCCCCAACCTCCCCTGCTCCCTCTTCCAATTCCCTAATGAGAGTTGTTTTCTTCGGTACTCCTCAATTCGCCGTACCTAGCTTAGAACGCTTAGTTAACCATTCTGAATTTGAAGTTTTGGGTGTCGTTACCCAACCAGATAAGCGTCGAGGGCGCGGTAACCAATTGACTCCCTCACCCGTAAAAGCCGTTGCTCTAACGCATCAACTACCAGTTTGGCAACCGAAGCGGGTGAAGAAGGATGCCGATACTCTCACCCAGTTACGTCAGACAGAAGCCGATGTCTTTGTTGTCGTTGCCTATGGACAGATTCTCTCTCAAGAGATTCTCGATATGCCAAAGCTGGGTTGTATTAATGTTCATGGCTCAATTCTGCCGAAGTATCGGGGGGCTGCTCCGATTCAGTGGGGTCTGTATCATGGCGAGACAGAAACTGGGATCACAACGATGCTGATGGATGCGGGGATGGACACCGGAGCAATGCTGCTGAAGGCTTACACACCGATTCAGCTATTGGATAATGCTCACCAGTTAGCCCAGACGCTGGCAAGTTCCGGAGCTGATTTATTAGTTGAAACGCTCCTGAAACTGGGAAAACAGGAGATTCAAGCGATCGCACAAGATGAATCCCAAGCTACCTATGCGCCATTGATTCAAAAGTCTGATTATTGCCTGGATTGGTCACGCCCTGCAATTGATTTACATAATCAGGTGAGGGGATTTATCCCAAACTGCGTTGCCTCATTTCGAGACAAAGCTCTAAAAATTATTACCACTGCTCCCCTTGACTCGGCTTACCTATCCCAACTCCCTCCGGAGTTAACAGTGCTGGAGCAGGAGTTGTCTTCTCTTGCTGGAAAGTCAGAGCGTACAGGAGAAGTGATGAAAATTGTCAAGGGGATTGGTCCAATTATTCAAACGGGAGAGGGGCTATTGCTGTTGTGGGAAGTGCAGCTAGCTGGCAAGCGCCCTCAGTCTGGCTGGGATTTTGCCAATGGAATGCGTTTAATGGTGGGTGAGGTTCTAGGTAATGGCTACGTTTAAAGTTCTGGTTTTGAGGGTTTATAGAAGCCGCAAGAGTCGCAGAACCCCTCTGGGTTGACCAAGAAGAATACAGGAGTTCAGAAGTTCAGAAGTTCAGAAGTCCCGACCTCGGCATGTTAAAGGCGACCCAGAAGAAACTGAAAATTTACTGTCTTGCGGAAGTATATTCTCCTTGAGGAGACTGGGCATAGTAATGGTGATAGTAGTCTGGGGAGCTAGTTGTATAACCTTTGACACCATTGGCAACGAGGCCTAGAACACGGGCGTGAGAGGTTCTTAACCCATACAGAACTTGGGTCAATACGGCGCGATCGGTTCTGCCGAGTCCTACAACCATGACGATTCCATCGGTATGAGCGGCGAGAAGTCGAGCGTCAGCTAGACCCAGGAGAGGGGGTGTATCAAAAATTACCAGGTCGAAAGCTTCTTGGAAGCGTTCAACTAAGTTTCGCATCTTTTTGGAACATAGAAGCCGAGTTGGGTCAGGGGGGATTTGGCCGGCTGTTAGAACAAAGAGATTGTCTTCCAAAGGCGATCGCTGAATTACATCATCAACATTAATTTCGCTAGAGATGACATTACTCAGTCCCCACACGTTTGGTAAATCGGTTCGTACATGAACCTGAGGACGGCGCAAATCGGCATCTACGAGTAATACCCGTTGTCCCATTGCGGCGGCGGCTTGTGCTAGGTAGGTGGCTACGGTGGATTTACCATCGGCGGGAACCGATGAACTGAGGACTAACGAGCGAATTGGTTGGTCGGGACTGAGAAACTGGAGGTTGGTATTGAGTGAGCGAAAGGCTTCTAATAAGGGAGAGGCACTATAACCACCATAAGAGCGACCGTGAAATTCTACTGGATCGGGTGTGGCTTCACCAGGCTTGGTGCGGCGTGCCTTGAGTTCTTTTGTAAAGGGGATGGTTCCTAATACAGGTAAGCCAGTGCTGTCTTTGAGTTCGTCGGGAGAGTGAAACACCTTATCGAGCTTTTCGGCTAGCAACCCAGCACCAGCGCCTGCGAGTAATCCTGCGATCGCGCTGAGGACAAGACCGCGTGGTACGTTGGGTGAGATTGGCGCTTCGGGTTGTTTTGGCTCGGAAAGCTTCTGCCAGGGCGGGGTTTTTTGGGATTCTTCTATTTGTAGTGTCTCTCGAACGGCGAGAAAGCGACCTAGGCTTTCTGTTGCAACCTTTAAATCCCGTTGGTAATCTGTGTAACGACGGGCAATGGCTGGCAAATTTGTGATTTGCTGATTTAGCAGGTTTTCCGCAGCGGCAATCTCTCTAGTGCGGACTTCCAGAAGCTCGATTTGATTAGTTGTCTCGACTAGCTTTTGAGTTAGGTCTTGGCGAATGGAACTAGGGGATGCTAAGGATGGGGCATCGCTAGGGACACCGGAAGTACTATTGCCGATTACTGTTGAGGCTTCCTTCTCAATCAGAGGTAGTAATCTTTCTCTTTCTTCGACCAGTCTTTGAACGATTGGGTTTTCTTCTGTGAATCGCGCTGACTCAGTGGCAATCTTCGTGTCTAGTTCAGTCAGTTTGTCGAGTAACTCTTGGTAGCGGGGGCCTTCTGACAGGGCTGTTGCTGCGATCGCTTGGTCGGGTGTTACCCCCAACTGACCTAATTGACTCTGTAGCTCTACATAGAGTTGTTTCGATTCATCTAGCTGAGTTTGGGCTTCTTGGCGTTGTTGGACAACTTCGCTAATCCGATTGGTTAACAGTGTACCCTGAGTTTCTGGATCGACAATTCGGTAATTTTCGCGCAGCTCCTGGATTTTCTGCTGAAGGCTTTTGACTCGACCTTGGAGTTCCTTTGTCTGGGTATTAACAAATTCGAGTCCTTGTTTTACGCTGTTGCGCTGCTCAACTTGAGAGTACTTGACATAGCCCTCAGCAAGCTCCTTCAAGATAAACTGAATTTTTTCGGGGTCTGAGTCTTGGTAGCGAACTTCTAAAATTTTGGTTTCTGCTAGTCGGGAGATAGCCAGCTTGCTTCTGAGGGTGTCGTAGTCAATTTCTGGATATCGAGCTTGGATGTTCTTCAGGATGGGAGAGATAACCTGGGGACTCCACAAGACTTGGATTTGAGTCTGGTAGTCGGGTCCCTGGACTTTGATACCAGCGTTTTGGCTGAGGGATTGAGTGAGTTTATCAACCTGGTCTTCACCAGACACGGGTCCCACTAAAAGCTGGAACTTGCCTTCATAGTTGGGAACCTGCTTCAAGACTTTGGAGGCGACTCCAGAGCTAACTGCGATCGCTACTCCGGCAATGATGATTAGCCGACGACGAGCGATCGCCAGTATCTTGCGTAGATCGAACTTGTCTTCGTCTTCAGATAACCCAGTTGTGTAGAGTGAAGACAAGTGGGGTGCCTGATTACCGCTACCGTAAGGCGGCATCGGCTGATAATCTCCATCTGGACCCATAGTTCAAAAACACTGAAGTTTGCGCGAGGAAGGTAAGGTTGATTCTCTCGATGCTAGAAAAAGCGATCGCGAGGATTACCCCTCTCCTCAAGCGTTACCAATTACTGATACAGGACTTGTGCCGTCTATCAGGACAAACTTTTGAAGGTTTGAATAGATCCAAGATTAGTGATTGGCGAAAGATTTGAGCTGTGGTAATTCTTTTGGGCGTATGTCCCTGAGTGGTGTTATCCGGATTCTTAGAGCAAACTTGGGTATTATTTGTTACTTAAGTAAGTGTTATTGGCTGTTTGGGCAGCAATCTTAGTTCATTTTGTAAAGCAAGTGTAAGACTTGCTATTTATCCTACATCCAGAAGCTCTCTGCTTTCTAACTTAATTTATATAGATGCACACTAAAGAACTGATTATTGAAGCAGGTCGGACAGAAAGCCAGTATTGGAAAGACCTTTGGCGTTATCGAGAATTATTTTACTTCCTGGCTTGGCGTGATATTCTGGTGCGCTACAAGCAAACGGTGATTGGCATTGCTTGGGCACTGATTCGACCTTTTTTAACAATGATTGTTTTCAGTGTGGTGTTTGGCACACTGGCAAACTTACCGTCTGGGGATGCGCCTTATCCTATTCTGGTCTTTGCAGCATTGCTACCTTGGCAGTTTTTTGCAAATGCGCTGTCTGAATGCAGTAACAGCTTGATTAGCAATGCAAATTTGATTTCTAAAGTTTATTTTCCCCGCTTGATTGTGCCTACCAGCGCGGTGATTGTCAGCTTTGTGGATTTTCTGGTTTCGGGGATGATTTTGCTGGCACTGATGGCTTGGTACAACTTCGTACCTAGTTGGCGTATTGTGACGCTACCGTTGTTTATCGGCATTGCTTTTGCCGCCTCAATTGGAGCGGGGTTGTGGTTGGCAGCACTGAACGTGAAGTATCGGGATTTTCGCTACATTGTGCCGTTTATTGTGCAGTTTGGTTTGTATATCTCGCCAGTTGGGTTTAGTAGCAATATTGTCTTCCAACGGTTTCCCCAGTGGGGTTGGATCTATTCTCTCAATCCAATGGTGGGAGTAATTGATGGTTTCCGTTGGGCAATTTTAGGTGAGGAATCGAATCTTTATTTACCAGGATTCATGCTCTCTATAGGGTTAGTAGTGCTGCTACTTCTTAGTGGTGTTTGGTATTTTCGTAAGGTGGAACGCACATTTGCAGACGTGATTTAACAGAAATAAAGCTATCCAATATTTTCAAGAGTATTATATTCTCTAAGCTAAAAAATGAACTTTGTCTAAATTCAAATAAAGTCAATCAATTATAAAAGTTGTTTAAACTTCGAGAATATAAATTGAATCATAAACAAAACTTGATAGAGTTGAATTGAACAGAAAAAAAGCGTTGAGCTAGCGTAAATATCTAAAGGAAATATTAGTTTTAATAGAGGTAAAACCACTCTAAACTTTAACTCCTAAAAACAGAATTTTACCTTACTGACGACCCTAAATTGATGTTCTACAAAAATCACCCAAAAATTCACTTGGACTCTTATGTATATTTCTGGAACTGAGAATAATGACTTTCTCGTTGCCAACAGTGCGTTAGATAGCACTCTTGATGGTTTAGGAGGGAATGACACTTTGTTGGGGGGAGCAGGCAATGATACTCTCAACGGGGGCGACGGGAACGACAGCCTCAATGGGGGTGCAGGCAATGACACTCTCAACGGGGGCGCAGGTGATGATACTTACATAGTTGACAGCCTTGGTGACCAAGTGGTCGAAGCACCAGGCGCAGGCGTAGATACTGTTCGTGCCAGCGTTAACTATACCCTGAGCAACGATGTCGAGAATTTGTATCTCACGGGCAACGCTATCCTTGGTACGGGTAATAGTATTAACAATATCCTTGTCGCTAATGCTGCATTAGGTAGTACTCTCGATGGTTTAGGAGGGAATGACACTCTGTTGGGGGGAGCAGGTAATGATACTCTCAACGGGGGCGACGGGAACGACAGCCTCAATGGGGGAGCAGGTAATGACACTCTCAACGGAGGGACAGGTGATGATACTTACACAGTTGACAGCCTTGGTGACCGAGTGGTGGAAGCACCAGGCGCAGGCGTAGATACTGTTCGTGCCAGCGTTAACTATACCCTGAGCAATGATGTCGAGAATTTGTATCTCACGGGCAACGCTACTCTTGGTACGGGTAATAGTATTAACAACTACCTTGTCGCTAATGCTGCATTAGGTAGCACTCTTAATGGTTTAGGAGGGAATGACACTCTGTTGGGGGGCGCAGGTAGTGATACTCTCAACGGGGGCGACGGGAACGACATCCTCAATGGGGGGGCAGATGCTGACTTTCTTTTTGGGGGTGCAGGTGATGATACTTACACAGTTGACAGTTTTGATGACCTCGTGGTGGAAGCAGCAGGCGCAGGCGTAGATACTGTTCGTGCCAGCATTAACTATACCCTGGGTGACAATGTAGAGAATTTGATTCTCTCAAGCAGCGCTACTGCTGCTAGGGGCAATAGTAGTAACAACTACCTTGTAGCTAATGCTGCATTAGGTAGCACTCTTAATGGTTTAGGAGGGAATGACATTCTGTTGGGGGGCACAGGTAATGATACTCTCAACGGAGGTGACGGGAACGACAGCCTTACTGGGGGAGCAGGCAATGACCGACTCGTCGGCTTTTGGGGCAACGATACTCTAATCGGCGGGGCTGGTAGTGATCGCTTTGAGTTCTTCTCTAGTTCTTTCGCAATGATAGGTGTCGATGTGATCACTGACTTTACCAGTGGTCAAGACAAAATGGTTCTATACACCAACAATTTCTCTGGACTTATAGCTGCCAATTTTTCGTTTGCAATCGCCACTAGCAATGATGACGCAGCTAGCAATAGTGCAAGAATTATCTACAACTCGACTAGCGGTAGCTTGTTCTACAACCAAAATGGAGATGGAAGTGGCTTTGGTGAGGGAGGTCAGTTTGCTACGCTAGCACCTAATCTTATGGTTACAGCCAACGACTTTGTAGTTAGCTCATCTTTCTCGTAATCCTCTTGATCTAATCATGTAACGAGGAGGCTTTAGGGGGTGGAATGTGTGAACCACTCCCTATACTTTTAGACTTAGGCAGGCTAGGCTGAACATCAAAAGCCTCTCTGTTCTTTTTCTGCTGCGAACATCATGCCAACATTAGCGTACTGAGCTTTTGCTCTCATCCTTAATTCTTCTCCTTTCCTAACAGGAAAAAGCAGTAGAAATTGAGTTTTTACGTTCCATTAATAGACCTAAGTGTTTGAAGCTTTAACTAAAAAATCTAGTTAAAGTTATTGATAATTTCCACTATTAATCAAAAATTATATTCAAAAAAAATACAATTCAGAAATATTTATTTAGTTTTCATTAAGACTAGGTAGTCTGCAAAATACATTTAAACTCTCAGAATATAAATAAATTGACAAGTTAAACTTAATATATTGATTTGAGCAACAATTATAGCTGTCATTAACTGTAAATCTTGATAAGGTTATTTCTTAATTTGGGATAAAAACTGTCCTAAGATTTAACTCCTAAAAACAGAATTTTACCTTACTGACGACCCTAAATTGATGTTCTACAAAAATCACCCAAAAATTCACTTGGACTCTTATGTATATTTCTGGAACTGAGAATAATGACTTTCTCGTTGCCAACAGTGCGTTAGATAGCACTCTTGATGGTTTAGGAGGAAATGACACTCTGTTGGGGGGAGCAGGTAATGATACTCTCAACGGGGGTGACGGAAACGACAGCCTCAATGGGGGTGCAGGCAATGATACTCTCAACGGGGGCGCAGGTAATGATACTTACATAGTTGACAGCCTTGGTGACCAAGTGGTGGAAGCACCAGGCGCAGGCGTAGATACTGTTCGTGCCAGCGTTAACTATACCCTGGGCAATGATGTCGAGAATTTGTATCTCACGGGCAACGCTACTCTTGGTACAGGTAATAGTGCTAACAACTACCTTGTCGCTAATGCTGCATTAGGTAGTACTCTCGATGGTTTAGGAGGGAATGACACTCTGTTGGGGGGAGCAGGTAATGATACTCTCAACGGGGGCGACGGGAACGACAGCCTCAATGGGGGGGCAGGCAATGACACTCTCAACGGGGGCGCAGGCAATGATACTTACACAGTTGACAGCCTTGGTGACCGAGTGGTGGAAGCACCAGGCGCAGGCGTAGATACTGTTCGTGCCAGCGTTAACTATACCCTGGGCAACGATGTCGAGAATTTATATCTCACGGGCAACGCTACTCTTGGTACGGGTAATAGTGCTAACAACTACCTTGTCGGTAATGCTGCATTAGCTAGTACTCTTGATGGTTTAGGAGGAAATGACATTCTGTTGGGGGGAGCAGGTAGTGATACTCTCAACGGGGGCGACGGGAACGACAGCCTCAATGGGGGAGCAGGTAATGATACTCTCAGCGGAGGTACAGGTGATGATACTTACACAGTTGACAGCCTTGGTGACCAAGTGGTGGAAGCACCAGGCGCAGGCGTAGATACTGTTCGTGCCAGCGTTAACTATACCCTGGGCAATGATGTCGAGAATTTGTATCTCACGGGCAACGCTATCCTTGGTACGGGCAATAGTAGTAACAACTACCTTGTAGCTAATGCTGCATTAGGTAGCACTCTTAATGGTTTAGGAGGGAATGACACTCTGTTGGGGGGAGCAGGTAATGATACTCTCAATGGGGGTGCAGGTGATGATACTTACGTGATTGACAGCCTTGGTGACCAAGTGGTCGAAGCACCAGGCGCAGGTGTGGATAGTGTCTATGTCAGCATTAACTATACCCTAGGCAACGATGTCGAGAATTTGTATCTCACGGGCAACGCTACCCTTGGTACGGGCAATAGTAGTAACAACTACCTTGCCGCTAATGGTGCATTAGCTAGTACTCTTGATGGTTTAGGAGGGAATGACACTCTGTTGGGGGGTACAGGTAACGATACTCTCAACGGGGGCGACGGGAACGACAGCCTCAATGGGGGTATAGGCAATGATACTCTCAACGGAGGGGCAGGTGATGATACTTACGTGATTGACAGCGTTGGTGACCAAGTGGTGGAAGCACCAAGCGGAGGTGTGGATAGTGTTTTTATCTTTACCCGTAACTATACTGCCTTTACCGATGTCGAGAATGTGTATCTCGCGGGTGAAGCTGTCTCTTATCGTGCTTCTGCTAGCGAAAGCCTTGACAACTACTTAGTAGCCAACTCCACCTTAAATAGCGTCATCTATGGCATTTTTGGTAAGGATACCCTCATTGGTGGTGCAGGCAATGACTATCTCGATGGTGGTGAAGACAATGACCTAATAACTGGTGACGCAGGCAATGATCGCCTCGTCGGCTTCTGGGGCAATGATATTCTAATCGGCGGGGGGGGTAGTGACCGCTTCGAGTTCTTCTCTAATGCCTCTGGAACGTCTAGTTCTTTCGCAATGATGGGTGTCGATGTGATCACTGACTTTACTAGTGGTCAAGACAAAATGGTTCTTTATACCGACAACAACAATTTTTCGGGACTTTCAGCTTCCCGCTTTTCGGTTGCAATCGTCACCGACAATAATCAGGCAGATAAGAACAGGGCGGACATTGTCTACAACTCGACTAACGGTAGCTTGTTCTACAACGAAAATGGAAATGGAAATGGCTTTGGTAGTGGAGGTCAGTTTGCTACGCTAGCACCTAATCTCACGCTTACAGCTAATGACTTTATCATCACCTCATCTTTCTCGTCACCCTCTGTAATCTAATCATGTAGGGAGGATGCTTTGGGGAGTGGGAGGTATGAACCACTCCTCATTTTTCCTTTTCTACCTTCTTGTAATACGAGTTTTCAGTATCTATCCTGATTAATTCAACAGAGATTGAATGAAGGAACAGAGTTGAGCGATCGCAAATTTTATTCCAACTAGGAATTTAATAGCAGTTGCTTAAATTCCTAAGTACATATTCAGTTTCGATACAACTGAGACCTTTTTTTGAGCAAGGTAAAGAATGCCTGTATAGTTTCGTCCTGATGAACTAACAGAGGCGCTGGATTACAAGATAGATACCCTGTCTATAGTATGTCTGATACAGTTATTCGGGTCGAGAATCTCGGTAAGAAATATATTCTTGGTCACCAAAGGCAGGAACGTTACACCGCGCTGCGGGATGTAATGGCTAATGGAGCCAGGTCTTTGGGACGCAAGTTGCTGAAGCCTGTAGGCAAAAAAGTGTCTGACCCAGTGGTTGAGGAGTTTTGGGCACTGAAGGATGTTTCGTTTGAGATAAAGAGGGGCGATCGCGTTGGCATTATCGGTCGCAATGGCGCAGGCAAATCAACATTATTAAAGATTTTGAGTCGCATTACCGAACCAACTCAAGGTCGCATTTCTATTAAAGGGCGAGTAGCTAGTCTTTTAGAAGTAGGAACAGGTTTTCATCCAGAGTTAACTGGTAGAGAGAACATCTATCTCAACGGTGCCATTCTGGGAATGAGCAAAGCCGAGATTAAAAAGAAGTTTGATGAAATTGTTGACTTTGCTGTAGTGGAAAGGTTTTTAGATACGCCAGTGAAACGTTATTCTTCGGGAATGTATGTACGCCTTGCTTTTGCTGTGGCTGCCCACTTAGAGCCAGAGATTTTAGTTGTGGATGAAGTGCTAGCCGTGGGGGATGCTCAGTTTCAAAAGAAGTGTCTGGGTAAGATGCAGGATGTAGCTGAACAAGGCAGAACTGTGTTCTTCGTGAGCCACAACATGCAAGCTATTTCGACTCTGACGCAGCGTTGTCTGATGCTCTCCAAAGGACAATGTGTCTACCAAGGGGCGACTGAAGGTGGAATTGCTGTGTATCTGAGCGAAGGATGCAATGAAGAAATGATCTACACAGATGTACCATCTTCTGTAGAGCCAAGAATTACACGGGTGGAATTGCACACTTCAGAGCCGAGTAACACTCAAATTCATGGCGAGCTAATGGAAGTAAAATTTGAAATTTCTACACCAATACCGATAAACGGTGCTGCACTTTCCTTCCAAGTATATGATTCCCTTCAACAGCCTGTGCTTCACATTTTAATACTAGATTCGGAGCTGCCCATGTGTCGTGAACCAGGAGTTTTTCACCTAGTTTGCCGAATACCTAAACTACGAATTTACATTGGTCGTTACTACCTCAAGGTACATTTTGCCGAACGAGCTACTGGCAAAAAAATCCAAACACTTGATAACCTTTGTCCCTTTGAGGTGGTAGCTTATGGTAAGTATCGTGATGGTTATTGGTCACCCAATACTGCTAAATATGTAGAAGAAGCCGAATGGGAAGCTAGTAAAGTTTGGAAGTAAAAAGGAGGTTTTTAACATTATTTATTCTAAAGTTAGTAGCGATAACCTCTAATTTTTTTATTTCAAGATGAAGATACGATTGAAATTTTATTGGACGAGAACAAGGGTTGTATGAATCAATCTCTCACAGAAGTTAAGACCTATTATGACAAACATGTTACTGGTAAGCTAAGAGGATTTGTCGAAGGAAACCAACGGGTTGAACGCGCTTGGTTGACTATTGAGCAATGGGCCCCCAAGACCCCTCAACGCATATTGGAAGTTGGTTGCGGTATTGGTGATATTTGCTGGAGGATGGCTTATCGCTGGTCAGCAGCCGAGGTTGTGGGTCTTGATGTTAGTTCCAGGTCACTGGAAATTGCCAGAAAACTGTTTGGCTCGTCGAGACTGTCTTTTGTCGAAGGGCCGCTTGTGAAGGGTTTGCTTGTTGGTAAATTTGACTTGATTGTACTCATGGATGTGTATGAGCATATAGCTCTTGAAGACAGACCCGCATTGCATGAAGCTTTGAGGGAATTGCGAAGTGATGAAGGTGCAATTATTCTCGCATTTCCTACTCCGCGTCACCTAGCCTGGTTACGCCAAAATATGCCTGAGGAGATCCAACCTGTGGATGAAGATGTCAACATTGCGGCAATTCAGGCTTTAGCGGAAGACATAAGCACAGAAGTACTCTCATACCAAGAAGTTGATGTTTGGCATGAAGGTGATTATGCCCATTCTGTACTTGGAAATCGCCAAGGTTGGGTGAGCGCTAATAAAAATCATTTAGCTGATGGATTTATCAACCGAATTATTGTCAAGTTGTTATCAAGCAAACCTGGAGCGCTTATTCCGCAAAGGTCAAAAAGGCTCTCTCTGGTTCATAAAAACCTTGGTTTTGAAGCCTATCCTGATAAGAAGCTTCGTTAAGCTCATATTATAAAGAGCTGATATCCGTCTACTAATTCTCTTTTCTCAGCAATACAAGAATAATATTTATGCTGTCCTTACCTCAGTATCTATCCATGAATTCTGCTTCAGAATTAAATAGCAAAATTAGGGCGATTCTTAGAGGGATTTATTACAGAGTGAAAAATGTGAGAGAAAAAGAATTTGAATGTCCTATTTGTAGTTATCATGGACCATTCAATGATTTTTTTCCAGCTACTGGATTGAGGAAATATGCAATATGTTTTCGATGTGGTTCTATGGAAAGGCATCGTCTTCAAAAGTTAGTTTTAGACAAGATTTTAAAACAAAATAATAACTTAACAAGTAGGATAATGCATTTTGCTCCAGAATCATTTTTTAAAGATTATTTCAAACATATATTTCGGGATTATTTAACTGCTGACCTATATATGAACAACGTAGATTTCAAGTGTGATATAACCTCACTGCCTTTTAAGAATGAGGAATTCGATCTTGTATTTGCCTCTCACGTATTGGAACATATTAAAGATGATTTAAAGGCTATCTCCGAAATAAAAAGGGTTTTGAAACCAGGAGGAATAGCTATTTTACCTGTTCCTATTGTTTGTAAAAATACTGTGGAATATTCTGAACCTAACCCCCTAGAAACCTTTCATGTCAGAGCACCTGGAGAAGACTACTATGAACGTTACTCTCAAGTATTTTCGCGAGTAGAACTATTTTCATCTAAAGATTTTCCTGAAAAGTATCAAACATTTATATATGAAGATAGAAGTATTTATCCAAACGAAGCCTTCCCAATGCGCCAGCCATGTCTAGGAGAAAAGCACATTGATATCGTACCTGTATGTTTTGTGTAAATGAATAACTTAGACTGCCGTTTGAAGTTTTGGTAGGAATAGGCAATGAATCTACAAGAAACGTTCTTAAATCCTCGTTGCACAGCAGAAAATCTTGACAGATTTTTAGTGCGGAGTTCTATTCTGAGTGCCCTAAAGGAGACTTTACCAAGTTTTTGTGGAACTCTTTTGGATATTGGCTGTGGCTACATGCCTTATAAGCAGCTAGTGCTGACACCACCAAGCCGCACAGAAAAATACATTGGCTTAGACCTGAAAGATAACGCCTACCAAAAGCCTGATTTGGAATGGGATGGGATCACCATACCATTAGCAGACAGCTCAGTTGATTGCGTCTTGGCAACTGAAGTTTTTGAACACTGCCCAGAGCCTAAAGTAGTGATGAGTGAATTAATTCGTGTCTTGAAACCGGGTGGCATACTATTCTTCACCGTACCTTTTCTTTGGCCACTGCATGATGTGCCACACGATGAGTATCGTTACACTCCGTATGCTCTAGAGCGTCACCTCCGAAATGCTGGATTTGAGCAAATAAACTTTAAAGCTCTTGGTGGTTGGGATGCAAGTTTAGCTCAAATGATTGGCTTATGGGTACGACGCCGACCAATGCCACCACGTAAACGGACGATTCTTTCAATGCTACTTCTTCCAGTTGTCCGGTTATTGGCAAAGCTAGATATGCCACCAATAGAATTCTCAGAAAGCCTGATGATCACTGGTATCTCAGGAACAGCAATTAAGCCTTCATTATGAACAAGCCCCTTGCGATTGTTGCACCAAGAATTGGCGCTCGTTCCGAGACTTTTATTCAGAGACACATGCAGGATTTACTGCCAGGAAACACAGTTATAGTAGCGGCAGTCAATAGCTCTGATGCTGATGATTGGAACGTAGATTGCCCTATCTTGGTAAGGAATTGGCTCCACAAAGGCGGGTACAGAGAACGTATGGTTCGAGCTGCTACCCAAATGGTTCAGTCCGTTACGCAAAACTTGGGCTGGCGACCAGCAGAGCGTCCTTGGGAATTTATCAAAGAGGCTGCAAAAGAGTTCTTACAGAAGTACCAAGTACAGGTAATTATGGGAGAGTACTTAGACTTATGCTTTCCCTGGCTGCAAGTTGCTCAAGAGTTAGGCATCCAGTTTTTTGGTCATGCTCATGGCTACGATGTTTCATACAGCTTGCAGGATGCTAAATGGCGGAAGAAATATTTACGCTACAACGAAACTGGTGGAATTATTACCATGAGCCAAGCCAGTCGGGAGAGGCTTTTATCTCTGGGTTTGCAGCCCAATAAGGTGCATGTTGTGCCCTATGGAATTGAGGTGTCTGATAATCCCTTAAAAAGGACTGAACAGGAAATTGTTCACTGTCTAGCTGTAGGACGCATGGTAGCTAAAAAAGCACCGCTCAAAACTTTGGAGGCATTTCGTCAAGCTTCTGAAACCTGTCCAAAGTTACGGTTAGATTATGTAGGCGCTGGTGAATTGCTACCCTCTGCTCAAGAATTTGTCCGTATCTTTAACTTGGGTGAGAAAGTGACACTACATGGTGGTCAATCTAATGCAGTTGTGCAGCAGTTGATGAAAAAGGCTGATATCTTTCTGCAACATAGCATGACCGATCCAGAGAGTGGAAATGAGGAAGGGTTACCTGTAGCGATTTTGGAAGCAATGGCTCAAAGCCTGCCAGTAGTTTCAACTCATCATGCTGGAATTCCGGAAGCTGTGTTAGATACCTTCACGGGCTATTTGGTTGATGAAGGAGATAGTGTGGGAATGGCAGAATGCTTGGTTGCGCTTACCCGCGATCCTGACTTACGAGTGCGCCTAGGTGAAGCTGGCTGGCGTAGGGCAAAAGAACATTTCTCTTGGGAAAAGGAGCAAGGAGAATTACTAAGAATACTGGGACTTAGCTCCAGCTTAAAAAATAAATAATAAGGAATATCCGTTACATCTAAGTCTCAATTTTTGCACCGGTGAACATAGCATCTTATAGCATGTCGCATTAGCCTGGAGTCAAGACCTATTCTGAGAATAAATTCTTTGAATGGAGTCATGAAATTGCTTGTGTAATAGGTTAAATAGCATATAGAAAAGATGGATATAATTCGTGATTCTAGTTCAGATTTTACAACTAAGACGTGCCACGGGCGATGGATGAGTGAAGATTATGATCCTGGATTAGTTTCTGTTATCATTCCAAGCTATAACCGAGTTAATTTTCTCCCTGAAACCCTTGAATCCGTTAAATTCCAAACCTATCGACCTATTGAACTAATTGTGATCGATGACGGTTCTACTGACAATACAAAGTTGCTGATCGATCAATGGATAGCGACATCTCGCCAAGATTCAAGATTTTCTATTCGTTATTTTTATCAAGATAACAAAGGTGCTCCGGCAGCAAGGAATATTGGCTTGATTGAATCCAATGGAGAATACATTCAGTATTTGGATTCTGACGATGTCTTACACCCAATGAAAATTGAGATTCATGTAGCTGCCCTTAACCTTTCACCAAAGTGTGATTACGTTTGGTCTGAATATAAGGTGTTTAAAAGTATTGAAGAACTTTTATTTACTCAATACAATATTGAAGATTTACTAACTTGTGAAACCTTGATGGTAACAGCCGAAGTCATGAAAATACCTAATACAGGTTGGAGTGGATTATATAGAAGAAATCTCTGTGTGTTAACTGGTCCTTGGAATGAGAATCTAGCACGATGGCAAGATTTTGAATACAATGTTCGTTCCGCCTATTTACGCCCTCGCTCTCGATATATAAGTGCTTGCCTTCATTTTTGGCGTCATCATGGGACTGGAAGAATAGAAAATTTGAAGAAAAGTCCGGAAGGTATTCAAAAAGCTTTTGATAGTTTAGATGCAGTCAAGAATTTTCTTCAAAACAATGGATTAGATACAATCTATATACGCAATGAGATTGTGAGATATTACTTTTTGATTATGCGCCAAGCTATGAAAGCCGGAACACCGGAGCAAGTCTATGCGGCTATAAACGGTGCCCATGAGCAAAAACTAGGTAGAAATCTCAGATTAAAATTAAATCTAATTAAATTTATGTTTAGTAATTTTGGAGGTGGATGTAGTCTTTTTGCTTTTGATGCTTATGGAATAATAATGATAAATCTATCAAGAATCTTAGGTTTATTTAAATCATCAAAAAACAAGAAAATTTCTCGCTTGGACTCTTTTAGCAGTTAAAAATCAAGAAAATGCTCAAGTCTTTCTTTTATTATCGCCCCTTCGCCGATCGCACTCTCTGCCATTTTCTGAAACAACGTCTGACTTTACCTGAGCTTTCACTCCAAGACTTGTTTGAAGACTTTAACGAGCAACCTGTTACTCTGCATCAACTGCCCCGTGGTGCTTGGTCTACCCCTACAGCTGATGTGGTAATGCTACTGAAAGTTGCGCTATGTTCCAAGCCGAAAAAGCTGCTGGAAGTGGGAAGTTTCCGAGGCTATACAGCTCTCTACTTGGCACAACACGTTTCGTCTGATGCCAAAATTGTCACTGTAGACCGCTATCCTGAACACGGCGAAGCCTACCGGAATACTCGTTATGCCTCAATGATTGAGCGCCGTATTGGTGAAACCAGTACGTCAATGTATCAACAGGATATGCCTGGTTCATACGACCTGATTTTCATTGATGCCGATCATTCCTACGAGGGTGTGAAGCATGACACTGAACTTGTTTTGCCTCTGGTCTCTCCAACTGGCTTTATCCTCTGGCACGATTACGCCAACTGGGGTTATTTCGATGGTAAGAATGGTGTTCCCGAATATCTAAAGCAGCTTTCTGAAAAGCTTCCGATCGCTCATATCATTGGCTCTGATGTGGCCATTTACTCTCCAGCCTGGGCTGGAGAGCAAAAACAGCACTATGAGAATGCTATTCAGTCGAAGGTTCATCCGAACCAGGTAAACCCTTGGAAAATCATGTCCGTGCGTGGATAGTGCATCATGATTTTTCTCTACTCTGATGTACTGTATCAAGCTGGCGGTATCGAAACCTATCTGCACGCTTTAGCTCTTCATTTACACAATCAAGAGATACCCTTTCGGGTGGTGGTGGCAGAGTTAGAGCAATGTCCACTAGTCGATGAGTTGGTAGAGAAGGGCATAGAAGTTTACCGTCAGAGGCGATTACCAGGCGATCGCTGGTTAGTCAGACAGCACTTCATGCTGACTTGGTTGGCAACCCAACTGCAACCTGGGGATTGGGTATTCTGCGTGCGTCAGCCCATGCCTGAACTTTACCTCAGAATGGTTCGGTTGGTGCATCAGCGCCAAGCCCGCATCGCGGCAAGTTGGATGTTTGCACCAGAATTCCTGTCGCCAGTACCTCCCTATGGTGAAAAGTTCTGTCAGGCAGTGGCTGAGACAGATGCGGTGATTTCCGTTTCAAAGTGTACGGCTCACCAGTTTAAGGAAGTGTATGGGTACACAGGGCAGGTGCATGTAGTTCCATACCACAATCTACTTTTCTTCCCAGAACCAATTCCCCTTCCTCCTGATCCACCCTGGAAGATTGGGTTTATCGGGCGTCTCGATATCAAGCAGAAGAATTTGGATACCCTGTTGCAAGCTCTAGTACCTGTAGTTCAAGAATGGCAGCAGGTTGAGTTACACCTCTACGGTCGAGGACCAGACCAAAGCCAACTGGAAGCGTTAGCGATAAGTCTCGGTATCCAAAAGCAGGTTGTATTTCACGGTGCCTATGACCACCGCAAAGATTTAAGGCAAATAA
This sequence comes from Microcoleus sp. FACHB-SPT15, assembly GCF_014849525.1. NCBI lineage: Bacteria > Bacillati > Cyanobacteriota > Cyanophyceae > Oscillatoriales > Microcoleaceae > Microcoleus > Microcoleus sp. FACHB-SPT15. The sequence continues at coordinate 125,764 of NZ_JACJNU010000016.1, forward strand.
TGGCTGATTGTCATTTCTTTGTCTATCCCTCACGTTTTGAAGGTGGTCCCTGCTTTACCCTCCTGGAACTCATGCAAGCTGGACGCTTTTGTGTCGCTGCTCCTGTGGGAGGAATTCCTGATCTATACAAAGGCTTTCCGAAAGTAGGGTTATTAGTCTCTCCCAATAATTCCTCTGAACTAAGTCAGGGGATGCTCACTGCTCTAGAACAGGTAGCGAATGGGTCAATCCGTATGGATAAGATACGCGATCGCTACTTTGATGGATTTGATATGGCATCTGCACATCAAGCTTGGACATCGGTTATTAAGGTGAACCAATGAATCTGCTTCGCAATGCTAAAACTCTTCTCTCAAATCCCGAAATTGCTTGGAACTATTCAAGTTACTGGGTAAGTAAACTGACAAACTCAGGTCAAGCGATACGGGTTTTTCCTGATGGCATCAAAGTTACTGGTCTAAGCGGTTTCAGTGAATTTCATTCCTGTAATCAATATGTCAGCCGCAAAGAGAGAGAGTTTCTGCAAAATTACCCTTTAGGCTCAGGCGACTTAATCGACATTGGGGCAAACCTGGGACTCATCACTGCAATTTTAGCCAAACAGTTTCCCGAACGGCAGGTACATGCCTTTGAGCCAAATCTTTCCACATTTCAATCTTTACAAGCCAATATTGCCATCAATGGTCTCACCAACGTCAAAGCACAACAATGTGCTGTAGGTAAACATAACGGTGAAGTATCTTTCATCGCTGACCCAATTCATAGGGCTACCTGTAGTATGGCAACCTCAGAGGCTCAGTACAGTGTTTCTGTCCCATGCACAGCGTTGGATTCTTACATAAAAAAGCAGTCCATCAACAAGATTGCTTTTCTGAAGGTTGACGTAGAAGGATACGAAACTCTTGTGTTTCAAGGCGCTGAGGAAATACTTAAGCGTCAACAAGTCCAGCTAATTTACTATGAGGTTTGCCCGATTTTAACGAAAAAAGCCGGATTTGAACCAGAAGTACCTACACAGATGCTAGTGCAAAACGGTTATCAGATTAGCAAGCTCAACAATCAAGGTGGTTTAATGCCAGTAAATTTAGAAACTATCCATCAGATTAATTTAGAAAACTGGATTGCTATTCCAGCATAAATTACCTGCATTAGCGATAAATAATAAAGAGTTTTTAGAGGAAATAAATAGGAGTATTCAGACAACTAATAGGAGGATGCGATGTTTTGATTCTTCGTAAATCTTGAAGTGCCTTCCTGAAATCTACAACTATGAAACTCTGTTGGCTAATCCCTGATGATCGAGGTGGTGGAGTCGCCTCTGTCGCTTTATCTTGTTGTCGTCAAGCTGCCAAAGCTGGACATGAGACAACACTGCTTATGGTTCTTGTATCCACTGGCTGGATAGGTACTGATCATGATTTTCGAGTATCGTCTTTAGGATTGAGCAATACGGCTCAAGAAGCACCAGAAGCCCTGCTGCAATGGCTAGAGGACAATCCACAGGATGCTCTGTTTCTGAATGGCTGTGAGCAAGCTGATGCTGTGATTCCTTATTTACCTTCTAGCGTCAAGTGTGTTTATGTTGTCCATGACACTGCCCCTCGGTACTGGCGCACAGCCGTTACACAAGAAGATCAGTTAGAAGCGATCGCTGTTGTATCCGAGACGATCACCAGCCAGTTTCGACAGTCCTTAAAACAGGCTGAGAAACTATCTGTAATACTCAATGGCTGTGTCTTCCCGGAACTCCCGGAACTGAATCGCATCAGGCAAAATGAACTGATATTTTTAGGTGGCGATAATCCTACCAAGGGCGCATTTGATGCTATCAAGCTATGGAAAAAGTTAGTTAAATTTGGGTTTACTGGAAAGTTGCACTGGTTCGGTCGTGTAACGCCAGAGTTTAAAGCGAAGATTGACCAGTTGCCTCATTCTGAACGGATACAGGTTTATGGTCGTGTTAACCGCGACCTGATTTTTTCTAAGGCTGCATCAGCCAAAGTTGTACTCATGCTAAGTCGCGTTGAGCCATTTGGTATGGCGACGATTGAAGCAATGAGTATGGGATGCGTACCAGTAGCTTGGGATATCGACACCGGAACCAAAGAAATCGTCACAGCTAATCAAACAGGATTATTTGCACCATTAGGGAATATAGACGTTCTAGCCAGACAAGTTCTGTATGCCTGTGAAAATTATCCAGCATTTAGTACGGCTGTAATTGAACGCGCACGCTCCAACTTCGATGAAGCCGTCATGTGGCAAGGCTACGAATCCCTCATTGCTCGCATTTCCACACTTGCCCCCTTAGAAAGAAGTAAAGCGGGTCAGCAACCAACCACCTATAAACCTCCACTCCGACGCTTTCAGCTTGTTCCCGCATCCGTGCGATCAGCAATTCGAGAATTTATTGGGCGATCGCCTCGTCTTGGCTACTGGCTACGCGACCTTCGCGGTTTATAGGCCTTTATTGATATGGGTCAACTCAGCTTTCTCTTTCTCTCTGCTAACACACCTTGGGTTTATGCCCTAGCAGAAGCGCTTGGCAAAAATCAGGCTACCCACGCAACCTACTTTTATGATTGGCTGAACTACCGTCGTCTGCGACCCACCTGGCCCAACACCACCCCACCAGCCTTATTACAACGGTCGATGTACGTCCTCCCTCCTGGTTATGCCGGACAGTTCGAGTGGCTGTTTCGACCTTACCTACAAAGGCAAATTCAACGCTGGTGTCAGCAACTCCAGGAAACGACGGGGGAACATCCTTGGGTCGTCGCGCCTTATCCTTACCTTGCCCGTTGGGTACACAAGGTACCGTCAGAAAAGCTGATTTATTACAACTTGGATGACTACATCCTCTATCAGCCATCCCGTAAAGACAAAATTTTGAAACTGGAAGCCGAGTTAGTCGAACGCGCTACCCTCACCCTCTGCCTTTCTCAATTTCAAGTTGATGCCCTACAAAAGCGCTACCCTTACAAAGCTGATCGCATTCGCCACTATCCCTTGGGGGTTGTAGAATCTTACCTCAATCTTCAGCCGGAGCGATCGCCTGAGCCAATGACTGTCGGTTACATCGGAAACCTGATTGAACGAGTTGATTGGCGATTGGTTTACCAGGTAGCACAAGCTTGTCCGGACACTACATTTGTGTTTGTCGGTGGTTTGGATGACTTTGCAGGAGGAAGCCACGGACAGGATTGGCAAGCCAACCGTGCGGCAGCATTGGCATTACCCAATGTCCGCCACGTTGGTAAAGTACCTCAAGCTCAGGTAACGCAGTACTACTGGTCTTTTGCGGTGAACTGGATTCCCTACACAGTCACTCATCCGTTTAACCAAGCTGCCTGCCCCACCAAAATCATGGATGGCATTGCCAGTTGTCGCCCAGTATTGAGTAGTGATATCCCAGAGTGTCGCCTGTATCCGGAGTGGATTACGATTTTTCATTCGGCACAAGAGGCGATCGCACAACTGTACAAGCAGCTAGCCCTCGAAGAAACAGCAGACGTTCGCGAGAAACGTTTAAGGCAATTGGAGTTTGCTCAGCAGCAAATCTGGTCAATTCGCGCTCAGACTCTTGAACACTGGGTATCGCAATTATGAGTTCAATAGACAGCACTCCTACCTCTCAAGCTTCCCGGTTCTGGAGCCTTGACATCATTCGTGGCTTAGCCGTGCTGGCTGTAGTTTGTTTTCACGTTCTACCTTCCTTCGAGGCTGATGCCCACCTTACCGATGCCTCAACCGTTTGGGTAAGTTGGCTAAAGTATGGTGGTTCTCTAGGAGTTAGTATCTTCTTCGTGCAAGGCATACGCCTACGCCTCAAATATGGCTTGAGCGTTTTTTTCCTGATAATTCTCTGGATTTCTATTGGGTCTACTGTAAAGGTAATATACGAACCTATTTTAGGTAGTCTAGTTGGCTTTCTAATTTGGTGCATTGTTACCAACGAAAATCGTCTTCAACCTCATGCTGTTTGGCAACCCATTCTCTATTTCGGACAAATCAGCTATCCAGTGTATCTTTTGCACCAGATATTTGTTCCCTATATTCAATCAGCTATTCCATTAAATTTGTTCAACGTAGCTGGTTTATTTTTAGTTGTTTTAGGATTAGTAATGGTTATTACCTTACCCTTAGCATCTTGCTTTCACCACTGGCTAGAATTACCCTTTCCCAAACTCAAACAAAAGCTACAGTCATGACTAAAGAAATTGAAATTCAGCGTCAGTACTATGCTCAGACTGCTATATCTTATGATGAAATGCACTTGGACAAAGACCAAGAACACGTCTTGGCTTTACATTTACTTGCAGGGTATATCCAGTTTTATCAGATTCGCAGTGTATTAGATGTGGGGGCAGGTACAGGACGCACAGTTCTCTGGCTGAAAAACCGTTTTCCCGATTTAGTAGTCAAGGGCATTGAACCAGTAGCCGCTTTGCGTGAACAGGGTTATAAGAAAGGAATTCCGCCAGAAGACTTGATAGATGGTGATGCTTACCAACTCGCTTTTCCAGACAATAGCTTCGATTTAGTCTGCGAATTTGCTACATTACACCATGTTAAAGAACCGGAAAAAATGATTCAGGAAATGTCACGGGTTGCATCTCAGATGGTTTGCATCTCAGACTGTAATTTTATGGGTCAAGGTTCCTTACTCTTACGCTTCCTGAAATACGGCATCTTTTCGCTGGGACTCTGGTCAATTGCAGACTGGATTAAAACAAAAGGCAAAGGATATACTATCAGCGAAGGCGATGGTTTAGCCTATTCTTACTCAGTTTATCAGAGTTTAAAAACACTTCGACAAGTTTGGAAAACTCTGCGAATTACCAGCACGGGAGGAACGAGTGATACTCGGTTGGGTTCAATCATTTCTGCCGGACATCTCCTGCTTATTGCCCGAAATAAGAAATAGTTTCCCGGTTGAAGAGCAAATAGTTTGTATAAATAATTGTCACTAATCCAGCAAGATGAGCATGGTAGTCCCCTTCGTTAAGACATTACTCCCTAATCACAGCATTCCCTTACCCGTCTTAAATGGACCTTTTCGAGGAGCAAGGATTCATCTTAATCCTCGATGTTCTCTGCGTAAAGTTTTCGGTATTTACGAACATGAGCTAAATGGATGGATAGAAACTGTATTGCCTCGCGTTAATACAGTCTTAGATGTTGGTGCTAATGATGGCTACTTTACCTTTGGTTGCGCTGCGGCATTTCGTCGTCTAGGGAAATCAGCAAAAATTATTGCCTTCGAGCCATTGAAGCAGCATATTGAAGAATTACAAACTAGCATTAAAAACCAGCCGCAAGATAAAATCCAATTCTCTTTGCACAATTGTTTAGTGGGAGCTGAGGTGAAATCTGGAATGATGACGCTAGATGCGTTAAGCGAAGCTATCCCAAAGGGAATCGCACACCGAATAGATACTTCCTACACACAAGACAATGCACTAATTAAGATTGATGTAGAAGGAGCTGAGCTAGAAGTTATCGAAGGTGCTTCTTTGTGGTTAAACCCCGCAAACTACTTTTTGATTGAGGTTCACCATGAATCTTTTCTGGAGATACTGACCCAAAACTTTTTGGCTCACGGTATCAAACTTAAACAAGTGAACCAACAACCATTACCGCTCATTGGTAGAGAAACAAGATCAGAGTTAAATTGGTGGCTTGTGTCAGACATATCCTGAACTACATTTTATGTTTTTGCTTATATTGATATGAGCCAGTATGTCTGTGCATTTCGAGGGCGTCGTGATAACTACCAAGTTCCCTTAGCTCTGGCTGAAAAGGGTTATTTAGAGCAGCTAATCACCGATTTTTACGCTGTCAAGTCTCTTCAGAGACTAGCTCCAATCTTACCCAAAACCTGGCAAAGTAAACTTGCCTTCCGCTCAGAAGTTGGCATTCCTATTGAGCAGGTGAGCTGTCTCTGGAGAACTACTTTACTTGAACATATACGCCATCGTCTAGGATTCTCTCCTAGTAGTAGCTACTCTTGGCTCGACCAAAATTTTGCCCGTGCGGCGGCAGCACAGGCGCAGAGAACCAAGAGTGACTTACTACTCTATGAACCCTATGCCTGGGAAGCTTTTCGTGCGTCCTATCGTCATGCTCCTCGTAGAGTCTTGTTTCAATATCATCCACACTCAGAATTTCAAACTCATTTGTTAACAGAAGACTTAAAACGCTTTCCATTTGTACAACACTCGTTTCAAGAAGAAACAGGTAAGCATTTATCACCTCAACTACAAGTTAGAGTTAGAGACTGTTGGAAGCACGCTGATCTAATTTTGTGTGCCAGTAGTTTTACGCAAAAAACTCTAGTAGTAGCTGGAGCAGAACCCAATCTCTGCCAGGTGATTCCTTATGGTATTGACTCACCTATACTGCCGTTTCAAGAGCCTAAAGTAGATAGTTTTCAAGCTCTTTTTGTCGGTTCTGGAGTCCAGCGCAAAGGTTTACACCACCTGCTGTATGCATGGCGAAAAGCCCATCTCCCCAAAGAAAGCCTATTAACACTGGTTTGTAGAAATCTAGATCCTGGCATAGAAGTTCTTATCCATGAAACGCCCCAAGTCCGCTTAATTCGAGGCACGGATGTGCAAAACCTGCGGAACCTCTATAAAACTAGTTCTCTTTTCGTCATGCCCTCTCTAATAGAAGGGTTTGGTCAAGTTTTTCTAGAAGCCCTTAGTTATGGTTGCCCTGTACTTGGCACATTCAATACTTGCTTGCCTGACTTAGGTGGAGAGGAAGACGGTATTTTTCTTACAGAAGTGGGGAATTTAGACCAGCTTACCTATCAACTTGAGTATTTAGCACAAAGGCTACCTGCAAATCCTGAACTTCGTCAAAAAGCTCGGTTTTGTGCTGAACGTTTTTCATGGCAAAACTTTCGGAATAAACTTCGTATCTTCCTATGTCTATCTGATTTTTGTTAAGTATTATTACTTAGATTGCAAAATCAATTCTGTATAAATTGCAAGTTTCAGAAAAATCGATTTTAGAATATCTGGCTTGATTTACTTCTTAAAGTAACCATTAAATAATATGGTCGGACAAAACAAAGTTTTATTTTTTTTGTGGTTCATTCCTTTATTAGCTCTTGGCTGTTTTTTAGGTTTTTATCTTGGAGATTTAATTAACGTTTTTTCTGTCTCTATTCCTAAGCTAAATTTTTATTATAACTTAGCTGTTTGCCTGCTATTTATTCTGTTCTTAGAAGCTTTAATCAAAAAAAACATTGTTTGGAAAATCCCATCAATTCTTATTTATATAACTGTTGCGGTGTGGTATTTAACTGAAACAGTATATACTCCTGAAAACTTAACTAAATTCTCAACAGAAATTTTAGAAAACTGTTATTTGCAAATTATTTTGTTCCTGGGTAGCTTCAGGTTTTTTGTTCCACAATTATCGAAAAAAATTGTTTTGATAAATTCATTGCCACATCAGGCAAAAGTAATAACCACATCAATTAATCCAGCTAGACTTTTGACCTACCTTTCGGCTATATGGCTAGTTCTATTAATGTACGGAATTAGTCGTATGAAGGGAGATATTTTTGGTGCATTGTTTCCAATTAGCTCTCGCACTGGTGGGCATATGTGGGGAAGAGCGGCTGGCGCGGCGGCTGGCTCTAGCGGATTCCTCGTTTCTTCTGCGTCCTACATTTACATTTTAGTGTGTTCTTTTTTTGGAATTCTCCTTCTCTTACAAACGCGGCAGAGTGTGCGGATTATTAATTTAGTTTTGATTTTAATTTCATGGCCGTATTTTATCTTGATGGGTTCTCGCAATGTCTTTCTGGCAGTTGCTTTACCTTCAGTCTTTAGCTATGCTCTAACATCCAAGCATAAATGGTGGGTAAAAATTATTGTTTTAGGTGCTGTATTTATAGCTATAAATTATATTCTGTCTTTAGTAATAGCTTATCGAAATATAGGTTTTGCTTCCTTGTTAGACAGCACTAGCCAAAGTACAGCAACCGTTTCAGAGCAGAAGCATTTGGGTTTAAATATGCTGGAAGAACTTAGCTTTATCAATAGTTTTTACCAACAAGGAACTCTGCACATCAATTACGGAAGCGATTACTTAGCACAATTTCTTAACTTTGTTCCTCGTGCAATCTGGCCTGGTAAGCCTCTTGTTGGTATTGACTATGCTATAGCACGGGGATTTGCTGATAGTACTAGAGATATTGGTGTTTTTGCGACTATATCAACTGGATTAATTGGACAAGGACTTATTAATTTTGGTCCTTACATCGGTCCGTTGGCTCCAGCGTTCTTAATGGCTTTATGGGCAGCCTTTTTAGCTAGGCTATGGAGTCAGCGTTATTCTCCGCTTCGTCTTTGTCTTTTTCTTGCTGCTCTCGGAATTACGTTAAACCTTGGACGAGAAATTACCTTACTTGTACTGTGGCCAATTGTATTTGGATATGGTCTAGTACGCTTTTTAGAAAATCTCAATAAGAAAAAATTACGTAGTAGGGAATTAAATTATTACTAATGACTTGCATTGCAATACTTTTTACGAGTTATGGTCCTTATCACATAGCTCGAATAGCCAGCTTTTACAAACACTATACCCAGTTAAGCGGGAACATAGTGGGAATTGAATTAGCACGCCACGAGGCTGAGTATGCTTGGCAGGCTAAAGTTGAAGGGCTTCCTTTCAAAGTTGTCTCTGTAATTGAAAATCAGCAACTTGAGGAGGTAAGTTCTACTCAACTACTGCAACGGCTCTATGCTGTTCTATCTCAACTCAAGCCCGACGTTTTAGTAATTGCTGGCTATGCTAGACCTGCCATGCTTGCAACACTTCTGTGGAGTCTTGGAAACCAAAAACCTGCTATTCTTCTTTCCGCCACTAAGAAAGATGATGCACCTCGTTCTTGGTGGAGTGAAATGCTCAAAAAATGGATACTAAAACACTACAAAGCAGCACTAGTAGGTGGACAACCCCAAAAGCGTTATTTAATTGAATTAGGTATGCCTGCTGAGGCAATTTTCTTAGGCTATAACGTGGTAGGTAATGAGTCTTATCACCCAAAGAAGATCGAGTCTCTTCCTCTGCTTGTTGAGCGACCCTACTTCTTAACGGTCAATCGCTTTGTACCAAAGAAAAATCTTTTGTTTCTCATCTCATCCTATGCAGCCTATCGTCAAGAAGCAGGTTCTAACGCTTGGGATTTAGTGCTTTGTGGTGATGGCGCACTTCGTCCCCAGATTGAGAAATACATTACAGAACTAGCTTTACAGGATTTTGTCCATCTACCTGGTTTTCTCCAGCAAGATGAACTCCTACCCTACTTTGCCCATGCTCATTGCTTTATCCATGCCAGCATTCAGGAACAGTGGGGACTGGTGGTAAATGAAGCAATGGCTGCTGGATTGCCTGTATTAGTATCAAATCGTTGTGGCTGTTTTGAAGACTTGGTTATCGAAGGTATCAACGGTTTTGGCTTTGATCCAGACAATAGTCAACAATTGACGGATTTAATGCTGAAAGTCAGTTTAGGACAGATTGACCTAGCTAAGATGAGTCATGCTGCTCTTGAACACATCCAAAAATTTTCTCCAGACTACTTTGCTCAAGGCTTAATACAGGCAGTTGAGTATGCCCTAGCGCATCGTTAGTAGGAAAACGGTATTAACCAAGCAAGATAAGCAAATTGACATCCGGATGACAGCTAAGAACTTAGTAGAGGTTTATAGAACTATATCTTTGTTGCGCTCTGCATGAAGATTTTAATCGTCGTACCCGCCCTTGGACTTGTTTATGGTGGCCCTTCTAAAATTGCAGTTGAGCTAGCTCAAGCACTTGGTAACTTAGGCATTAGCGTTGATGTTGTCACGACAAATGCTAACGGAGCTATTAGCCTGGATGTTCCACTTCATACCTGGATTCCTGAAAAATCTTACCGGGTTCAATACTTTCCCTACTGGATGGGCGAGTACAAAACAAGCTTCACTTTAACTGGATGGTTGCTTCAGCATGTCACTGATTATGATTTAGTACATACCATTGCTGTTTTCTCTTATCCTGTTTTAGCGGCTCACTTGGCTTGCCAACTTCGCCAAGTTCCCTATGTTATGAACCCTCAAGGGATGTTAGAGCCTTGGGCACTATCCTATAAAGCTTGGAAAAAGCGCTTTTACTATGCCCTATTGGAAAAGCCTGCTCTTCAACATGCTAAGGCAATCCAAATGTTGGCATTTACTGAGGCAGAGCGTACTAAACCTCTTAATATCAAGGCTCCTATGGTGCTAATTCCTAATGGAATTCATCGTCAAGACTTTGAGGCATTACCAGACCCAGCGCTTTTTTATCAGAACTTTCCCAACACTCGCAACAAAACACTAATTCTGTTTCTTGGTCGAGTCGATCCCAAGAAAGGATTAAACTTGCTTGCTGTTGCCTTTGCCAAGATACAGGCTCAGTTCCCTCAGACACATCTAATTGTCGCAGGGCAAGACAACATTGGATTTCTCTCAACGGCTCAAGGCTATTTTGCTGAAGCAGGATGCCTTGATGCTGTCACCTTCACTGGTATGCTCACTGGCTCCCTCAAGTATGCGGCGCTTGCTGCTGCTAGCGTATACGTTGCACCTTCCTACTCCGAGGGCTTCAGTATGTCTGTCTTAGAAGGCATGGCATCGGGATTGCCTTGCATTATTACCACTGGCTGTAATTTTCCAGAAGCAGCATCAGCTCAAGCTGCTCATGTTGTTGACATCAACGCTGACAAAATTGCCGATGCCTTGATTGAGTGCCTGAAACATCCTCAGCAAGCTAAAGCAATGGGAAATCGCGCTCGTCAATTGATTCTTGAGCGATATACATGGGAGCAAGTTGCCTCAAATTTGAGCAAGGTATACACAGCAATTCTTAAGCAGGAGCCTATCTCTGTCTTTTCTTAACTCCATCCCCAACGAATCTATGGAAACAACCGCTAACCAATACGAATATTCCTATTTAGATAGTAACCCCGTACATCATCATGACTATTTGATATCTCCACTGCTAAAACTGCTCTCTCAAGAAAAGCTGTCTAGTCAAGCCAAACCGCGTGTCCTAGATCTTGGCTGTGGCAATGGCAGTCTCAGCCACCTAATTGCCCAGCAAGGGTATGAGGTTGTCGGAGTAGAAGACTCGGAACAAGGGGTTGCGATCGCCCGTCGGAGCTTCCCAGATTGCCACTTCATCCAAGCCAGTATATACGAGCTGCCTTATGCACAACTGGAAAATTCATTTGATATTGTCCTATCCGCTGAAGTGATTGAACACTTACTTTATCCTAGAGAGTTGGTCAGGGCTGCAAAAAAATGCCTGAAGCCCAATGGTCGTTTAATTCTCACTACTCCCTATCACGGCTACCTGAAAAATCTTGTGCTTGCTGTGTCAGGGAAAATGGATACACATTTTAACCCGCTTTGGGATGGGGGACATGTAAAATTCTTCTCTGTTTCCACTCTTACTCAACTCTTAGAAACAGAAAATTATAGGAATATTAAATTTAAGTTTTCTGGTCGGACTCCATTTCTTTGGAAATCAATGTTGTGTTATAGTTTTCCAGGTTTAAGTTAAATCAAAGCTTTATGAGGTGAGTATAAGGCTTAGAAAAAACTTGGGGAAAGCTAATACATCTGACAAACATATCCGGATAGTGTCGATTGACTTAGTAGGTATTAGTGTATGCCCAAAAAAGTGAGATGCACTCAATGCTTGAAGAAGTCACTCCCCTAATTCTCACCTTTAATGAATCTCCAAATATAGACCGTACACTTCACCACCTGACTTGGGCAAAGAGAATAGTCGTTATTGATAGTTGCAGTACTGACACAACGCTTGAAATCTTGCGTTCCTATCTCCAAGTAGAGATATTTTATCGAGACTTTGATACATTCGCTAATCAATGTAACTACGGTTTAGAGCAAATTAATACCGAGTGGATACTCTCACTAGATGCTGATTACCTCGTTACTGATGAATTAATTGCTGAGATTGATGCTCTGCCAAAAGATTCGCTATTAGATGGCTACTTTGCCCGGTTTAAATATTGTGTTTTTGGTAAGCCGCTTCGCGGGACATTGCTTCCCCCTCGCGAAGTTCTTTTTAGAAGGGAAAAAGGAGTTTATGTCGATGATGGACATGCTCATCGGCTGCGTGTAAATGGAAAGTCTGCTATGCTTTCCTCCTATATCCATCATGACGATCGCAAACCTCTGAGCCGATGGTTATGGGCGCAAGACCGATACATGATTATCGAAACCAAGAAATTACTAGAGACACCGGATAACGAACTGACTTTTGGCGATCGCATCCGGCAGCAAAAAATTCTTGCTCCCTTTGTAATCCTGTTCTACTGCCTAATCCTTAACAAAGGTATACTCGATGGTTGGGCGGGCTGGTATTATGCCTTCCAGCGAATGCTTGCAGAAATCCTGCTCTCGATTCATTTAATAGAAACAGAGAGATTGCATAAATCTAGTAATCAGGGCAAAGCTTACTCAGCAAACTACCCATCTGCAATTACTGAGGGAAGTTAGAGAAATTTCAGAAGCTTCTTTAAAGGGTGCGATTTCATTTGTAAGTGAAATCTTACAAATTCTCTCTATTTCAACAGAAAAAAACCTCAAAAAACACCACTACTTCATATACAACCAAATTAATTAATAAAAACTTTATGTAGTTGTGAAAGAAGCCTTCTATTACTAGATGATTTAGAAACATTAAATTATGGCTTGACAAAAATAAACTTTTAAGATTCTAACCTATTCCTGATTCTTAGCAGAACCTCTGTAAAGCTGTATAGGAAAACACGGAAAAGCTACTGACAGAGGTAAGAAATGTTCTGGCTGTTCAAAATTCAACTCCCAAACTTCAGCCAAAAAAGCTTTAAATTCACAGGAGAAAAGAGCAGCAGTCAGGCAACACAAGACCTCCCAAAAAAACTCTCGATCATTACTCAGTTTTATCCTCCTGACTATGCTGCAACAGGACAATTAATTGAGGAACTAGCCACTCAACTTGTAGCCTTGGGAATGCAGATTCATATCTTTACAGGGCAGCCCGGTTATGCATTTCAAGAAACGGCTGCTCCAGCAAAGGAGACTTCAGAAGGAATTTCAATTCAGCGATCGCGTACTTCCCGAATGTGGTCTCGACGGATACGTGGCAGAGCTTTAAATGGTCTATTTTTTTGCCTACGGGCGGCACTGCATTTGCTCAAAAGCGCCAGTCGCGGTGAGGTTCTGCTGCTCACAACCGAGCCTCCCTACTTACTGATTGTGGGATACCTCGCCCACTTATGCTTCCGCGTCCCCTATGTGTGTCTCCTCTACGATCTCTACCCCGATATCGCCGTTCAGTTAAATGTCGTCCCCGCGCATCACTGGATTGTCCGTTTCTGGAATTGGCTCAACCTCTTGATTTGGAGAAACGCTTCTAAGGTGATTGTCCTCAGCTCAACGATGAAAGAGAACCTCACCAGCAAATGCCCAGAGCTTGAAGAAAAAATTGCCGTAATTCACAGTTGGGCTGACCCCAATTGGGTCAAACCCATTGATAAGCAGGATAATTGGTTTGCCCATAAATTTAACCTGGTAGACAAATTCACTGTCCTCTATTCAGGCAACATGGGTCGCTGTCATGACATGGATACAATCTTGGCAGCCGCTGAACAATTAAAAGATGAACCCATTCAATTCGTTTTCATTGGTAATGGTGCAAAGCGTCAAGCTTGTATCGACAAAGTTAATAGCTTGAAGCTAGAGAACTGCCATTTTTTACCCTATCAAAAGAAGTTACTCCTTCCCTACTCTCTCACCGCTTGTGACTTATCTTTAGTCAGTGTTAGTAATGGAATGGAAGGCTTGGTTGCTCCTAGCAAACTCTACGGCATTTTGGCATCTGGGCGCCCAGTTGCAGTCATCTGTAACGCAAATTCCTATTTACGTCAGTTAGTGACTGAAGCCAAGTGTGGTGAAGCCTTTGATAATGGCGACGGAGTAGGTTTAGCCGCATTTATTCGTCGCTTGGCTACCAACTCTCAAGTAGGCCAGACTCTAGGTAATGCCGGACATCACTACCTTTCAGCAAACTTTACCCCTGAAATTATTGCTAAGCAATATCTAGAAACTTTGTGTTCTACAAGAGTTGAAAATTCTTCCACTATGCCTTCTCCATCTAATTTGTGAGCAGTCACACTAGGGCGTGTTTTCCTACCTTCCCTGTTAAATCAGATCCCCCCCAGCCCCCCTTAAAAAGGGGGAAGAATTCACTCAAAGTCCCCCTTGTTAAGGGGGATTTAGGGGGATCTTCCATTTGTAGTATTCTTTTTTCTATTTGGTATTGTTTGTGCCAAGTTGGTCTAGGGGGATCGAACATCTGTAGCAAACATGAGGTAATTGATATAACCTACCAGCAAAAACTCTCCCCTACTTCCCTTGTCAGAACTGCTAGGAAACTTTCACTGCGAACGTCTACTTTCTGTTTGACGCCAACTTGTCTGCCCAACGGGTTGTTTCTGGTAAGCGATACTTAGTAGTGCATCGCAGCACATAATCAATTGCTGTCGGTAAGCTGATGCGATGACCTGGGGAGACATAAAGAGGCTTGACACCAGTACGCGATCGCACCACAGCCCCAACAACTTCTCCTCGATACTGCAGTGGTTGCCAACTCCCCTTCTCCACTGGCACCTCGTCATGCTTACCCACAAGTAGAGACTTCGCCGCACCAATCGTCGGAATGTCTATCAATACTCCCAGATGACAGGCAATCCCCAAGCGGCGAGGATGAGCAATACCCTGACCATCACAGACGATTAGGTCAGGTGTTATGCTGACTGTTTCCAGAGCATCGAGTATAGCCGGAATTTCTCGAAACGAGAGGAATCCGGGAATGTAAGGAAAAGTCGTTGGGCGTTTGGCGATCGCTTTTTCCTGTAGCTGCAAGTCAGGAAAACTTAACACCGCCACCGCTGCCCGTGAAATCGCACCATCTTCCTCAAAACCCAGATCAACACCTGCAACATACTGCACATCTCCCAACTGGTCTTCAGTAATCACCTGAGATCGCAGTTGGTTTTGGATTGCGATCGCTTCCTCAACGTTTAAGGGCCATTCGTGACATTGGTGAATTTTCATCTGTTTCAGGACTTACGCAACTGGCACAGCGCGATCGCCAATTTGTAGTACAAATATATTATTCAAGTAGGGACGCGCCAAAAGAGCATTAATCAAGTAACGGTAATTGATCGTGTTTG
>NZ_JACJNU010000017.1:0-62897 GCF_014849525.1 Microcoleus sp. FACHB-SPT15
GATTGGCTGAGGAATTTGATGATTATTCGACCGAATAAGCGAAGATTTTTTCAAAAAGGTTTGAGGGCTATGGCTGTGATCCAAACAGCTTTCTAATTCCCCTATTTTTTCAACAGTAAAATCAATCAATCTGGGAGGGCGAGGTACACCTCGCCCTCCCTCCCCTCGTAAGTGATTATCATTATCAAGAGCAGGGAGTTCAACAGCTCATTCTCAACAATCCTGTCAATAAGCTGACATCTTGGCGTAGGTTAATGGGGTAGAAATCTTGACTTATCAAGCTTCCAGCTTACTCGTCACCCCTTCAGTACAGAGCCTCTATCTCATAGATTACGCAGCAACTTGGTTTTTAGGGTGCGTCGCGACGCACCCTACAACACTGACTTACAAAACTTCATCACAATCAATCAATCCTTGCGCGGGGGGTTTGGGGGAGACGCTTGTCCCCCAATGGGGGGCTTGGGGGGAAACCCCCCAAACTGGGTTTTTCTACAAACGACTGCTCTTCGCTCAAGTCAGTAACATTCAGCTTAAATGAGGAATCGCTTTCATTGAGAACTAGCTGTAACTTTTTCAACAAGTCATCTGAGGTGTAGGGCTTTTGTAGGAAGGCTTCGACACTATTATCAAGAGTTTGAATTATTTCATGATTCGACATCAGTCCACTGCTAGCAATAATCTTGACCTGCGGATTCATTTTATGCAGGGTGCGAATTGTGGTCGAACCATCCAAAGATGGCATCATCAGATCGAGTAAGACTACAGAGATTTCTTCTTTGTGCTGTGCGTATAAAGCGATCGCTTCGATTCCGTCGTTAGCCAGGAGGACGCGGTATTTGAACGCTTCTAGTAAAGTTTTTATAATCTCTCTAATCGAGGTTTCATCATCAGCAACAAGGATTAATTCCCCATTACCTATAGGTAGAGTATCGACTCTATCTTGTGGGGTTTGGATTTCAGTTTTCTCTAATGCTGGCAAGTAAATCTTAAATTGTGTTCCTTTTCCGACTTGGCTATGAACATTGATAAATCCACCATAGCTTTTAACAATACCCATTACTGTTGAAAGACCAAGCCCTGTTCCTTTGTCAATAGCTTTTGTTGTGAAAAATGGGTCAAAGATTCTCTCAAGTGTTTCCTCAGGAATGCCAATCCCTGTATCGGAGACTGTGAGTACAATATAAGAGCCAACTTTTGCCTCAATATTGAACTTAGTATAGGGTTCATCAATCCAAATATTTTCAGCCACGATGCTAAGCGTTCCGCCATTTGGCATCGCATCCTGGGCGTTAACACAAAGATTCATCAGGACTTGTTGGAGTTGAGTTGGGTCACCCAAAATCGGCCAAAGTTTCTGGGCTGATGTATCTACCTGAATTTCAATAGATTTAGAGAACGTATGTTTAGCAACCTTCTCTACTTCTAAAATTAAGTGAGCAACTTGTAGGATTTTGCGATCGCCAGCCATCCCTCTAGCAAATGAGAGAACCTGCTTTACTAATTCGGCTCCCCGTTTAGCATTCGTTTCCAGTATATTGAGCCACTTTTGGCTTTGCTGATCTTTGAGTTTTTGCTGCAAAAGTTGCACCGTCATTAGAATCGGGGCAAGCACATTGTTCAAGTCATGGGCAATACCACTAGCCAGCGTTCCAATGCTCTCTAGCCTCTGAGCGCGATGAAATTGGGCTTCAAGTTGTTTTTTCTCAGTTACATCTGTATTGACACTCAGGATTGATTTAGGTTGCCCATCTTCATCACGCACTAGCGTCCAGCGTGTCGCAACAACAATTTCCTTGCCAGCTTTTGTGAGTTGATGTAACTCCCCTTGCCACTCACCTTTCTGGGTTAAACTGTTCAGGTTATGTTGCAGTTGAGGCAATGAGTCCCAATATAAAAGCTCTTCAACCTCTTTACCAATTGCTTCTTCTGCCTTCCATCCGTAGAGACGTTCAGCCCCTTTGTTCCAATATAAAATTTGATTTTCTAAGTCTTGAACAAAAATCGCATCCGTTGTGATATCCAGTAGCGCTGCTTGTTCACGAATTTTTTGGTCGGAACGCTTACGTTCTTGAATTTCCTGTTCTAGACGCAGATTTTGCTCTTTTAGTGTTTTAGTCAGTTTCTGGAGACTCAAATGAAGCTGGATTCGAGCTATAACTTCTTCATGCTGAAGCGGCTTAGTGATGTAATCTACTGCACCAAGATTTAAACCTCTGACCTTATCCACTGTCTCGGATAGGGCAGTCATAAAAATTACGGGAACATCTTTTGTTCGTTCATTGGCTTTCAGGCAACGGCAAGTTTCAAAGCCGTCCATTCCAGGCATTAGGATGTCCAATAAAACCAAATCAGGGGGAGCATATTCTACTCTTTCAATTGCCGTTTCACCATCCTCAGCCACCAAAACTTTAAAACCAGAATCAGCTAAAAAATCGAACAGTACCTCCAAATTTGTGGGTGTATCATCGACGATTAAAATAACGCCTTTATTTGTAGTACCAACACTCATTCTTACCTCTTGTATTGTTTGAGAAATTCCACGATTTGTTTCCCTCTACGTCCGGAGTCTTTAGGGAATAGTCTTTCTCTTGCCTCTTCGTAAATTCATTCCAGATTCAAGTAAATCCGTAATTTTTTTTTAAGCTCTGTCTTTCGCACTGGCTTAGCGAGAAAATCATTGCAACTGACTGTTCGACTCTGCTGCTGATCAAACGTTGTTTTCCTCTATATTAGTAATATTAGCGTGGTGGGAAACTTCAGGGAAATCTAAATCCAGAGAGAAAATAGTTCCTTTTCCTAAGGTACTCTTCACGTTCAGTTTGCCATCCATCATCTGGACTAATTGATGGCTTATTGCTAATCCGGTTTCTTTCCTTCTGCCCTTGAGCCTGCTGCCTTCTGCCTTCTTGCACTAGAAAACTTTGCCTGCTCAACTTCTCACAAGTCCCTAGCCCCTGAAACGACAAGTTCTGTTTAATTGTGCCTACTTAATTATCACCACTCAGTCTTTCCTCTGATAGTGTTTAAGAAATTCTAGGACTTGCTTACTTTTAAAGGCTTTGGCGAGTTGACGAAGATGGTTTGTAAAGGGTATCCATTGCGGCTCTAACGCCTCTAGTCTTGTGGTTTGCTCGATGATACCCCTGAGGTCACCTCTCATGGCTAAATCTATTAAAGTATCTAATTCCTTAATAGGGGGAGGTATCAGTTTTTGATTTTGAGTTTCTGAGCTTGAATTAGCCTGATTTGCAGCCTGCCTTTCGTCTCTTGTTTCTTCATAAATCCATTCTAATTTTAAGTGAAGTCGTAATTTTTCTAAAAGGTCTGACTCCCGAACTGGCTTGGGCAAAAAATCATCGCAGCCGACTTCTCGACTCTGCTGCTGATCAAAATTAAAAACGCTAGCGGAGATGGCAATCACTACTACATTTATTAAATCTGGTAACATCCTGAGGCGACGGGTTGCTTCAAAGCCATCCATCACATTCATGACCAAATCCATGAATATTACGTTGGGCTTAAACTCACGCGCTTTATTCAAGCCATCTCGACCATCAATCGCTTCAACAACTTCAAATCCTATAGGCTCTAATAGATTGACTAAGACAGAGCGGTTTGCCCACTTGTCATCTACTACCAAAACCTTCGGCTTAGAACCTTTAAAACCAATGATGTTGCCTTTATGCGTCTTGGCAATATCAGCGCGATGGGGTATCTCAGGCAAATCCAGATCCACCCAGAAAACACTTCCTTGTCCTAAGGTACTCTTTACTTTCAATTCACCGCCCATCATCCGGACTAGTTGACGGCTAATTGCTAGTCCCAGTCCCGTTCCTTCTGTTTTACGCCTATCTTCACCCACCTGCTGGAATGGCAAAAAGATTTCTTCTAATTGCTCTGGTGCAATGCCAACTCCTGTATCTTCTACTTGAAACCGGAGTTTACCCTCCTGATACCCAACTTTGAATGTTATGCTGCCTTCTTCTGTAAACTTGACAGCATTGCTAAGTAAGTTAATTAAAACTTGCCGCAAGCGTTTATCATCAGCTCGAATCGCTTTTGGAAGTGGAGAAAGCGTTTGGTAGAGTAATGAAGTTCCCTTTTGCTCTGCCCGAACCCGACATATTTCAGCAATTCCCTCAAGAAATTCAGGAAAATTGAAATCTTTTGGATAAAGTTCCATTTTCCGGGCTTCAATTTTCGAGAGGTCTAAAATGTCATTAATGAGTGTGAGCAGATGTTCGCCACATTGATGAATGATGCCAATACCATTTTGTTGCTGGTTAGTTAATGTTTTATCTTTTTTGAGAATTTGGGTATAGCCCAAAATGCCATTGAGTGGGGTTCTCAGTTCATGACTCATGTTCGCCAAGAACTCGCTCTTGGCGCGGTTTGCAGATTTAGCGGCGGCTTCGGCTCGTTTGCGATGCCTTGCGGCGGCTTCGCTAACGCGAATTTCTTCCTGTAACTCCTGCGTTCGTTCTTTTACTTTTACTTCTAGTGTTCGGTTAGATTCTTCTAAATCATTATAGAGACGCGCATTCTCAAGCGAAATTGCAGCTTGAGAGGATAAAAGTTGTAAAACTTCCAGCCGCTCTAAGGTGAAGGCGCTAGTGGTTAAGTTATTTTCTAAATAAAGGATGCCAATGAGTTTACCTTGATGCACAATTGGTGTGCATAAAATAGATTTTGGTTTTTTGTTGCTGATATAGCTATCTGTTGTAAATACTCCCTCACTACTAGCGTCGTTCAGTACGACATTCTCCTGAGTGGTTCGCACATAATTGATGATAGATAGGGGGAGCTGCTGACTAGTTTCTATGGGTGTCGATTCCTGTCCCGTTATCTCACCCTGCCCGAAACTTGAGGCTTCTATGATTAATTGCTCGGCTTTCTCTAAAATTAAGAATCCTATTTCGGCTCCAGCATTTTCCATGACATTTCGCATTAGCTTAGTCAGGAGATTTTCGAGAACAATTTCGCCGGAGAGGGCTTGTGACGCTTTGATAACTGCGGCTAAATCCAGAGAGCCGACACTAGCTGTAGTCGTAGAGCTAACTGTCCGGTTCATCTCTAAATCTTGGCTCTCTTGCTTTGGTAATTGAGGAAAAATATGAGGGTATCTTGCTTCTAAATCATTGACTTTTGCCGTTGCTCCCCAGCGAAGATATCCATAGTAAGCATCAGCAAAATAGACCTGAGCTACTTTTTCCCTACCACACTCAAAATAAAACTTTGCTGCCAGTTCATTGATGAGTGCTTCTTCCTGAATATATCCCTGCTCCTTCGCTCCAGCAATAGCTCGGTCATAATAATCCATCGCTTGCCAATATTCACCCAAGACTCGTGATTTCTCTGCCTCTACAAGCTCGTATTTATGCTGAAAATTCATTGGAGCATGGTCTGCCCAGTTTCGCATTTTTTCCTGGTTATTCATCACTTTCCTCAAGAGGTGTTCTTGTTGTGAGTGTGGTGATGATGGATAAATCGCTAGTTGTGCTAAAGAGTCGTAGAAATAGAACAATGGGACAACTAAAGAACCTTTAACACCGTACAAATACTGTTCAGCTTTAATTGCATTTTCTACAGCTTGAGAAAACTCACCAAACAGGTAACACAAAATTAATTTATTAAGAAATACATAATGTGTTGCTGTCCGCTCTTTGGCTTCAATATGAAGTGGTAATAATTGCTCTTCATTGTAAGCCTCACCAATTAAACGGCAAGGATTTTCAGCGAATCCCAATAAGTTTGAAACTGCCTGATGAAATATTTGATGCCACGTTAATGCCGCTTCTTGATGGATGTGTGCGATCGCATCACCATATCTAGCCATTTCCTGTTCCAGGCTTTTTAACTCCGAACCGCTCCAATAGGCGTGTTGACACTTATTAGTTCCTGAATATCCAGTATGTGCTAAATCTCCATTCTCCAATCCGCTGGAGTAGGCATCTTCTAAAAGTGGTAAAGTTTCTCTGACGTGATGTTTCCAGGGTATAATAAACGTTGCAACCTTAAACAACGTCTGGCTTCTAGTCTCATGAACAGCTAAACGTTCTAATAGGTTTAAAGCCAATTGCCCAAATTTATAACTAGCTTCAATATCTTGTAACAACCCGCTGAAAACTACTCCATAATCAGCAAACCCACTAGCTGATAAAGGATTATTTCCATATTGAACGGATAAATTGACTTGCTGGCAAGCCATCAAGATAAATAGTTCAGGTGCAGATTGGTAGGCAGCAGGAACTAAACTGGCTATGAGTCGAAAGGCTGCCAGCTTCTTTGTATCTGTCATTGGCGGCAGATGAATTAAATCGTCTATGCCTTTCCCTGCCAAATTTTCTGTTGTTGTCTTGATAGCTTGCTGAATATCTAATGAAGTCGGTGATTCAGGGAGTTTCACGTCCAGTATGTCCAGAACTTGCAGACCAAGCTTCACGGCTTCGAGTAGTTTTCTTTGAACTTCACAGGTTTTAATTTGTACCTCATAAGTTTTCACTTTATCCAACTGCGTTTTGGCTTGTTGCAGCACTACCGCCGCTAGTTGCTCCATTTGCTCAAAATCACCATTAAGAAATGCTACTTCTGCGGCTTCCTGATGTAGAGCTAAAGTGAGTTCATAACGCTGATGCCAGCTAGAAGCTTGCAGTAGGCTCAAACCCACCTTTAGATAGCGGATAGCAGACTCATAAGCTGTCGCTGCTTTTGCCTTCTGACCAGCTATGAGATTCAGTTCAGCTAGCTCATATTTTTCTAAATCTAAGGTAAGTAAGTCGCTACCGGAATTGAGTTGGTTGACTAAAGCAAAGATATTGTTCTTTCGTTCTTCAATCGTAGTTTTTCGTAGTAGTAACTGACCGATTTTTAGATGAGTTTTTTTTTGGAGCGAATTTGGGATGAGGCAATAAGCCGCTTGTTGCACACGGTCATGCAGAAATTTATAGCCAACTTTTAATTGCTGAATCTGCTGAGTAGGAGAGACTTCTAAGTCAAACGCCAGTGGAATTTTATAAGCCTCAGAAAGAGGTAGAATCAAACCGGATTGTAGTGCTTCCCACAAATCCTTTGCGGTTTCTGACTGAGATTTCTCACTGACAATAGCTAAGATATCTAAAGTAAACTTGTCTCCAATGCAAGCCGCTAACTTCAAGACATTCTGTGCCTTGTGTGACAGCTTTTGAATTTGGCTGACCATCAATTCGACAACATTCTCTGAGATATCAATGTTTTGTAAGCCATCGATGTCCCACTCCCAAGACCCTTGGGTGAAATTAAAATACAACAAGTTTTCCTGGTAGAGAGATTTGAGCAACTGAGTTAAGAAGAAGGGATTCCCTTGAGTTTTCTTAAAAACTAACTCAGCTAATGGCTTTGACTTTTCTAGATCAGTACGGAGAGTATCGCTGATTAATTGCTTAACATGAGTAATCTCCAAAGGTTGGAGAACGATATTATTGACAGCTACACCAGATTTTTGAATTTCCTCTAAGGTCAACATCAGCGGATGAGTCGCACTAACTTCGTTATCTCGGTATGCACCAATCAGCAACAGATATTCACTACCTGAGTCACAGGTAAGTAGTTTAATTAACTTCAGAGACGCTAAATCTACCCACTGCAAGTCATCGAGAAAGAGAACGAGAGGATGTTCTTTTTTCGTGAATACATGAATGAATTTTTGAAATATTCGATGGAATCGGTTTTGGGATTCAGTCGGTCCTAATTGCGGAACCTGTGGCTGAGAACCAACAATGCGTTCAACTTCAGGAATAACATCAATGATAACCTGACCATTAAGACCAAAGGCTGCTAAAAGCTTAGCTTTCCAAACTGCTATTTTGTCATCACTTTCCGTTAACAACTGCTGCATCAATTCTTGAAAGGCTTGAATCAAAGACGCATAAGGAATATTTCGCTTGAATTGGTCAAACTTACCGGAAATAGAATAACCTCGCTTACCCACAATGGGTTTATGTACTTCATTGACTAAAGATGATTTACCAATTCCCGAATAACCGCTGATTAATACCATCTCAGTCGCCCCCAGACTGACTCGTTCAAAGACAGCCATCAAAGTACTAACTTCTCTATCGCGACCATAAAGTTTTTGCGGTAGGAGAAATTGGCTATATAAATCTAACTGACCAATACTGAAGTGGGAAATTTCACCAGACTCTTGTAGCATCTTTAAGCAAGTTTCTAAGTCAGCTTTTAGTCCTAAGGCATTTTGGTATCGGTCTTCAGCCATTTTGGCTAATAATTTCATTACGATGTCAGAAACTGCTTGGGGAATCTCTGGATTCAGTTCTTTTGGCGATACTGATGTTTTTGCAATATGGCAATGAACTAATTCCAAAGGGTCAGTCGCCTGAAATGGAACCTGTCCCGTTAGCATTTCATAGAAGGTAACACCTAAGGAGTAAAAGTCACTTCGATAATCAATTGAGCGATTCATCCGTCCGGTTTGCTCCGGTGACATATAAGTGAGAGTTCCTTCAATCTCTCTGGGATTGCTAATCGCTTGATTTTCTCTGGATAAGCGTGATGAAATGCTAAAGTCGATCAGTTTAACTTGGTTGCTTTGGGTGTTGACTAAAATATTGTGAGGCTTAATGTCTTTATGAATAATATTGTTTTGATGCAACACTGAGAGTGTGGAAGCAATTTTAATAGCAATTTGTAGAAATGATATTGATTTAAATTTATGGGTGTTGATGGTTGTCTTGAGGCTCTCTCCTTCAAAATCTGATAAAATTAGCAATAATGTATTTTGGTAATGGTCTAGGGCTATCGGTTTAATGATTCCTTCTGCGTTAAGAGATTGAAGAATTTTATATTCATGTCTTAAACGAGTGACTTCTTCCAAAGTAGGATATGGAGATTTGAGAGTTTTAATGATTACAGATGTAAAGTCTGTCTCCTTCAATGCACGATAAACACAAGTCGTAAACCCTTCATAAATAGTTTCAATAACGTTATAACCAGCAAGTACCGTGTTCATCGTTGTCTTCTGAGATTAATAGGGGCAAGAGACGATAAGCTAGTAGATTCCCCTCAGCTATGTTGCGAGAGTTTCCAATCGCCACCGCCTTCCCACCGTAAGATTCTCTAATGCAGTCTTCTTTCGATCGCCAATCCCCAGCCTCTGGTTCTTTATTGATAGTCTTCTAGCGGGAAAGGTGTAAAATTAAGCGATCGCATCTACAGCTTACGCTTTCTGCTTCAAGGTGTGAGGATGCGATCGCCTAATTTCAGTAAAGATACTAAAACTTTTACTACTAATCAGCAACACGGGTAAATGCCGATGGTTGCAATTGGCAAAGTAACAAACCAAACCAGCGTTTTGAGTCAGTCCAGACTTTGATTGGTTTTAAACCCTTTGCTTGGAGTTCCTGTTGTATAACATCCAAGTCAAACTTGCGAGAGATTTCCGTCATTATGGTTTCATCAGTTTCAAAAGGAACTGTCAGGTCAATTTCTTCTAATCTAACCTGATGTGTCTTCAAACTTCGCAGATGCATCTCAATTTGATTGAGCTTTTCATTATAAAATGCCCAATGTTTAAAGAGTTGGGTATCAAAATTACCATTAAAGCGTCGGTTCAGATGCTCTAGTATATTCAGATTAAATTCAGCCGTTACTCCCTGACTATCGTTGTAAGCCGCTTCTAACAACTCTTTTGACTTTTGTAAATCAACTCCTAGCAAGAAATACTCCCCAACATTTAGAGCCGTTGTAATCTGTGAGAAAAAGACATCACACTCTTGAGGATTAAGATTACCCAACGTACTACCCAAGAAAAAAATCATTCGCGCTGGTAGTTGAGTGGGTATAAGCTGTTTAAGCGCCAATTCATAAGTGCTAACTAAACCTTGCACTTGAAGCGAAGGATAATCTAATAGCAACTGTCGCGCACTGCTTTCTAGAATTCCGGCACTAACATCGATTGGTAAATAGCGTAATGGATAATCCAGTGCTTCGTAAGCATCGAGCAACAGGCGAGTTTTTGTTGAACTACCACTACCCAATTCTACTAATTCACAAGCACCAGTGATTTGAGCAATTTCACCAGCATACTGCTGTAGAATCGACGCTTCTGTCCGAGTGGGGTAATATTCTGGCAAGTCACAAATTTGTTCAAAAAGCTCGGAACCCCGGTCATCATAGAAATAGTGTGGTGGTAGTGATTTAGGAGTTTGAGTTAACCCTTTAATCACATCATTACCAGAATTGATGTGAGCATCTGAGGAGGCTATAGGATTAACTAACTGTTTAATCTGTAAGCGTTCTTCTGGTTTAGCGTGTTGCTTACGGTAAGTTTCACTTAAGCTAGCTGCACTCTGATTGAGATTTCTCATTGCATTTCTTCCCTACAATTACATTACAAGTTGACTGAAACACCTTGCTTACTAGGTTTCAGCTCAAGCCCTTAACTTGTTTGTTGTCTTTAGCTCAACAGGGTTATGACTCCGTAAAGACTAAATTAACGGTGACTAAACAAGGCTAATTACGCCACAAGCAATTAATACTGCCAGTACAGTGCAAAGCCGAAAAATCTGGCATAAACTTGGATAATACCAAGATAAACATTTCAAAGTATCGTCCATGAGTGGGTTGCTCAACTACCAAAACTAGGCATTTGTCATCAATTTTTCGCCCAGTATCCGGCTATTACTGCATCAAAGCTACCTACTGGAAATCCAGTGCATCTTGATTAAACTGCTGAATATTTAAGAAAGCCTGTTTCGCTTGGTGGGAGAATAAGGTGATAGGGAGCGTCCTCAAAGGTAAGTCTCTAATAAACGCTCTCATTAATGGGGTAATGAGGTGATGGAGAGGCAGGTTGAGGAGTGCAAAAATTCTTAATGAATGTTGCATTGGAAATTCCTACAACTATTTAAAAACCTGTACAGTCATATAACATTTCTGTGTTGATTTATTTCTCTTAAAAATGTTATTTCACTCCTACTTCAAACAAGGAGTTTTTTTGTAAAGCATTCAATAATAATTTATAGTAAATATCGGTATATTTGCATGGTGTGATTAACCTATAGCTATCAGGCTTTGTTTTACAAGGCGGTAGGTTACATCTGTAAACAAAGCTACTTATAGTAGGTACATCACTAGGATTTCAGGTCATATTTATTTTCTAAAGTCTAATTGTATTTAGCGAGGGAAGGACTAAACCCACCATGATGGATTCCAAAATAAATCTGTTGAAATCAAATCTCAGTAATGGGTTTGTAGGCAAAGTCTCAGGGGAATCGCTTGTTGGGAATCAGCTATTGCAATCACAAGTTCCCCAAATTAGTGTACAAGAACTGAAGGAACTACTTGATGCTCGGACAAAAAGTTTAGTGCTAGTGGATGTTCGTAACCCCAATGAACACGAAATTGCTCAGCTTCCGGGGTGGGTTCTCGTTCCTTTTCCACAAATCCAAAATGGAGAAGGCATTGCAAAAATTAAACAATTGCTGGAAGACAAGCGTAATGCTAGCCCAGACAATACTCCTCACTTAATTGTCATCTGTAAGATGGGTGTGCGCTCAGCAAAAACGCTTGCCCTACTTAAGGAAGAAGGAATATCTGGTATTAATGTCACAGGTGGTCTTGACGCATGGAGCCAAGAAATCGATCCAGCGATTCCTCAGTACTCCCTAGAGGATATGTCTCGACCTCAACTCATCCCGGTTAAGTCACGATCTAAAATGCCACTGTTATTGTCTAGTTGTGGCGTTGTCATCGCAGTAGGAGTAGTCGCTTCTGTGTTTGCTGTGCGTCAAGACCCGGATTTGCTTAGACCAGTCATTGAAGCTGGTGTACCGTTAGAGTATGCGTCAGATTTGCCAATTTTGGGGTACGCGGTTCAGGAAGCCAAGGTACCTCAGATCAATGTTAAACAACTCAAGCAGTTGATCGATCGCAAGTCGAAGAATTACGTGCTAGTGGATGTTCGTGACAAAAACGAGTATGACGTTTCTCATCTTCCAGGGGCAGTACTTGTACCATTAACAGACATTGAAAAGGGAAAAGGTACTGCCAAAATTAAGTCACTGCTCAAAGGTCGCCAATTGATAACCTATGGCACATCGAGCAAAGATTCTGCTAGGGCACTAATCTTGCTAAAAAAGGCGGGAATCAAAGGAACTCAAATCAAAGGCGGAATTAAGACATGGAAGCAAGAGATTCAGAAGGCAGAAGTCAGGAGGTAGAGGGCAGAAGGTAACCCACGCTTAGAAACGTGGGATTGAACTCTTGATGCCTTGTTTCTTTGTGCTGTGCATCTCGAAAAGAATAATTATCAAAAGTGGGCTTTAAACCCCACAACTAAAGTTTCACTTGGTGCTTCTTTCCTTCTGCCCTTTACATCCTGCCCTAGAGCCTTTCTTTGTAACCGCTCCATGACACGTAGCGATTAGTTGGCTCCATCAGCATCATAAGCACAGCGAAACCCTGCCAAAATCTGACGGATGCTTGGATAATACCAGTTGCGAAAGCTCGATCGCATTGCCCACGGACGAGTTGCCCAACTACCTCCTTTCAAAACTCGGTGCTGTCCGTCGAAATACACCTGGGAATAGCCTCGATAAGGATAGCTAACGAATCCTTCATAGCCATCAAACCAACTTGATGTCCACTCCCAGACATTCCCTAGCATGTCGTAACAACCATAGGCGCTTTGTCCTGCTGGATACGCATTGACGGGTGTTGTTTGTCGGGTGGTTTGATCATGGTTGCAATGGTGAGTTTGAGGTGATGCTTCTCCCCAAGGGTAGGTACGACGGCACCCAATCTTCGCCTCCCAACTAGCGGCTTTTTCCCATTCTGCCTCTGTTGGTAATCGCTTTCCAACAAAGCGGGCATAGGCATCAGCTTCGTACCAACTAACACCGCAGACAGGGTGATTATCCCAAGTTGGGGCAAATGACCAGTAGAGGGGTTCTTGCACGGGATTCTCTTGCAACCATTGCCATCCAGCCGTTGACCACCATTGAGAATTTTGGTAGCCACCTGCCTCTATAAATACTCGGTACTGTTTGCAGGTAACGGGATAGCGGTCAATCCAGTAGGTATCCAGGTAGACACGATGAAGTACGCGCTCATTATCCAAGGCATCAATAGAGTCGTTCCCCATCTCAAACTCACCTGCTGGAATTTCAAGCATCTCAGTTGGGGGTTGCAAGTCTGAAGGCAAAGGTTTGGCACGTCCCCTCACCCACATCTCCTGATGCCGTTCTAAATGATGCCAGCGTTGTAGTTGCAAAATAAAGGCAATGATTTCACTATGCTGGCTCTCATGTTGAATCAAAAAGCGCCACAAGCGTTCTTGCTCCGCTAAAGGCGCAGTTTCCAGGTAGCTCAATACTTGACTTCTGACAGTATCCAGATAATCGCAAACGTCTGAAAAGGTTGGTAGGTTCTCACGTTCGCACTTGGGTAAACCATCAGCCGCAAACAGCTTATGATATTGGGGAAACATCGGTGCTAAGCCAGCACCACGCTCTAGTATCCAATAGGCTTCAATGAAGGCAATGTGACCTAAATGCCAACCAACGGGGCTAAAGTCTGGATGAGCTTGCCGACGAAAGGCTGTATCATCAATGCCTTCAAAGAGAGCTAGAGTACCGAGGCGACACTGATGCAGGGTAGATGCGATCGCGTCTTTACACGAGTTGATCGATGTAGACTTCAAGATTTTCTCCCACACTGAGAATGCTACTCTCTGGACAACTGTACCAATTACCAGTGAATAGAGGTTCAGAAGCAATAATTACTGCATTTGGGTACATCGGGTCATCCCTCAACCAGTAGAGTGAAGGTGTAGAGGTGCCATGAGCATAGCGACTGGCGATCAGATGATGTCCATCACTGATAACCACATTGGCAGAAAAGCTCACAGAATGGGCTTTTGCTAACTCAGTTAGGGTCATCAATGTTGTTTCTAATGCCTTGGCGATTGTGGTATCTGGCAAGGCTTGCAAAGTGTTGACAATCAGGGCGAAGATGTGTTCAGAGTCAGTAGTGCCGTTGATGGATTGGTAAACAGCATCACTTAGGCGATCGCGTATTGGTCGATACAGTGTCGAACGGAACTTTTCGATATAACCGTTGTGGATAAATAAAAGGCGATTATCCCGAAACGGCTGACAGTTACTCAAATCTAACGCTTGACCTGCTGTTGCACTACGGACATAGCCCAGAACACATCTGGATAAGGCATAACGGCTCAGTTCAGGAAGGTTCGTATCATTCCAAATTGGTAGTAGGTTTTTGTAGGTGAAGGGGTCAGTATCCGCTTCGGTATGATACCAACCAACTCCTAACCCATCGGCATTGACGGCACCAGAAGTCATCTCTTTGGGTTCGTAACTCTGGACAACCAGCGAATGTTCTGGTTTATACAGTAGCTGGTCAAGTTGAATCGCTGGCCCAAGGTAGCCAAGTAATCGGCACATTTTGAAGAGTTTGCTCCTAAATCACAATGAAAATCATCCAAAGGTGGATGTGAGGCGTTAAAACCACAGTAAATAAAGATGCTTGGTTTCTATGAAACGACTTTTCGGAAAGGCTTTGAGTTTATCCCACTGGTGTTGAACCTATCAGAGACTTTGATGTTGTTATTCCTCTCGTTGGAAGCATCCGATGAGAGCAACCCCGCTTGTAGAGTGCAATCAATCGCGCCCCTGAACCACGACAGTTTAAATCTGTTCACTCTCGCGATCTTTACACAAGTTTGTATAAACTGACTACAATTGCTACCTAAGGCATATCCCGCTTCTTGTTTGAGTGAAATAAGAGACCTAACCCCCAACCCCTTTCCTACAAGGGAAGTGGAGTAATACCAATTTCATTAATGACTGCTACAAATCGCGCCTCCTGCTTCCCCTGTCTCCTCTACTCTTTATCTGTCGCAAACATTTTTGAAATTGGTATAGTTGTAGCGGCACGACCTAGAAGGAATAGATTTAGCAGTCCTCGACTGTCCTTTGCATAGCTAGCCAATGCTCAATTTGTTCGTTATCAAGTAGCTTGAGGATGTGGGCAGTAATCTAGAGGTAGAGTAGGGCAACTCAATCTTGTAATTCTCCCTAGTAACATTCATAACTACAGGTGAGATTGTGAAAAATGTTTGACTTCTTTCTGTAATCTTCTCAATCATTGACCGTCGTTCCAGGGATTTTAAAGTACTTATTAGTTTTGAATCAGAGCCTAACTGAATATTATTTCGCAACTCTTCTCGCAAAACTGGAGTGCGCTTCCTCGCTAGATAGCGGATAATCTCCATTTCTGAGACATCTAATCGATTTAACTGCTCAATTAATTTTGCTTGCAAAGGCTCGGCAACAAGTACAGCGTTCCAAGTTAAAAATTCAGATACACTGTGATTAAAAAAATCTTTAATTGTTGAAACAACTGTATTTAATGCTAAAGGATTTCCTCGATAGAGTTGAATGAGTTTTTCCCATTCTTCATCCTTGCCAGATAAACTATTTGCTGCCAATATTTTTCGGGCTTCTTCCGGTAGTAACCCCCTTAGTTTAAATGAGGCAACGTAGGAGGTTTCTTGTTCCAGTAACTCCATTTGTAGGGGTTTTTCCCAACTATTAAGCACCAAACAGCTTTGATGCCGTTCTCGTGCAACCTGTGTCAGGAGTTCGCTGTAATCCTCATATCCTTCACGATACTGTCCAGCATGAGCGCAGCGGCGCATCAGCATTTGAGTGTCATCGAATATCACTAGGCAGCGATGCTGTCGTAGACACTCTATCAAGCGAGAAATTAAAACTTTGGTGTCTTGTTGTAAGTTGCATTGCTGCTGGTTGGACAGAAATTCGATGAGGTTGATAAGCAACTGATTGAGTGGTGGCGAATGGCGTAGCGATCGCCAGATAATGTAGTCAAATTCTCCCTGAATTTCTTGCGCTAGCTTTGCCGCTAGAGACGTTTTCCCAATCCCACCCATACCCAAGATCGTTACAAGCCGACACTGCTGTTCTCCAATCCATTGCTTGAGGATGTCTAGTTCAGTGGTGCGTCCATAGAAAACCGAGTTATCCGGTGCATCACCCCAATCCTGGCGATGCTTAGGAGTTTTGTATCCGGCTGCTTCGAGCCATTTGGAGATGTCTCTCCAATTTTTCAGTGTGTTTGATTCTCGACTCGTGAGTGTTTCGACGTATCGATACAACCCCTTAGTTAGTTCCACGCAGAGGGTTCCAGGTGCCCAATGGAGAGCCGCAGCAATGTTTTTCGGAGAGTGACCGCACAACAATCCTCGCAAGATAGCTTTTCCAACTGGTGTCAGTTTGGTCTCCCTCCCTGTGCCCCTAGGTTTTTGCTCAGCCAGATCTATATACAATTTTTCTAAATTCCAGAGCTTTGCTGCTTCTAGAAATAGCTGATCTTCAAATCGATTGTCGTTAGATTTCATGATGGGGAGTCCTGATTAGTCTCACCGAAAGGCTTTATGCTCTTTTTGCCGGGATGCACCCCTACATGCTAAGTAAGCAAGTTGGTGTAATCACACCTAACTAGAGTTTCTGACTTTGGTATTTATGTCAGAGGTTTAATTGTTAGCAAACATCGTAATCAGCGAGTTGTATTTGTTTTGTGTCTAAAAATAAATTTGTCAACCTCTATAGAGGTCTCCGACCTAATTCAGTAAATTATGCAGCTTTTTACAAAAGTTTATATTTAGAGGCAAGAAGATAAAACATAACCTAATGATCAAGCCTAATAAAGCACTAATGCTAATTAGGTGATTTCATCCTGAGGCATCGTTAATCTAAGAGCGGGATTGAAAAAACCACCAGACCGCTGAGAGGGAACCTCAGGAGCAAGTGAAGTTTATGAAGCAATCAGGCTTTCTAGACACCTAAAAGCTGATTAGAACATCAGAGACAAACTTCTCTTGCCATGCTCTAAGTTCATTCGTTGTTGAGTGAAGGAATGAGCAAGGATGGCATTCTCCAGAGCATTCCCCATGATTTCCTCGATAGGCAACGACAAGCCTAGACGCACGAATTAGTTTCAGGTGTTTTTAATCACTTTCATTGATGGAGAAAAATTATGGTAGTTAATGGTGATTTTGAGACTGGTGCATTAACCAATTGGAGCGTTGTCGGCAATGCAGAGGTGATTGAGGGCGGTGCTTCGATCAACACTGACTTCGGCTCGGCTCCTGATAACGTAGTCGAAAACTTCCTGAACTTGACATCCGGAACTTTAGACAGCATCACAGACCCATTCAATGCCACTAATGGATCAGCGATTGAATCTTCCGCATTCGAGGCTACTGCTGGGCAAATTTTGAGCTTCAATTGGGAGTTCTTGACCAATGAGGGAATAGGAAGCTTCTTCAACGACTTTAGCTTCTTTTCGCTCGATTCACTCTCTGACAGCGAGTCAGCTGATGCCTCTCTCTTAGCCGATACGAATGGAGCATTTGGTTCCCAAACTTCCACCGTCAATTTCGAGGCTGATGGCTATTATCAAATTGGCTTCGGAGTTGTAAACCAAGGAGATACTGCTGTTAGCTCACAACTGCTGCTTGACAATGTGCGTTTTCTTAACACGGGGTTTGAGACTGGTGACTTCACCGATTGGAACACCTTCGGCGATGCCAGCGTCCAGACAGATTTTAATGACACCCTCCCAACTGAAGGACTTTACCAGGCTGTACTCACTACTGACGCTGGATCTATAAGCGATGCCGAGCTTGAAGCCGGACTGGGGTTGATCACTGGAGCTTTGGATGGACTCGGCAATGGAGATGCTACCGAAGGGTCTGCGATCGAACTCACACCAATTGATGTGACAGTTGGGGACACTTTGACCTTTGATTGGGACTTCTTAACAGGTGAGTTTACGGGACCGAACGCCTTCTATAACGATTTTGCTTTTATCTCAATCGTCGATGAGAGCGGAAGCACCTTGTTCACTGATACTTTGGACAGTGTTAGTCTTGGCGCAACACTTGGCTACGAGACTTTCAACTACACGTTCGATACCGCTGGCACTTTCACAGTGAGTTTTGGAGTGTTAGACGTTCAAGATACTGCTGTTGCATCGACACTGCTAGTTGACAACTTGCTACTTTTATAGAGCTGTTGTTGATAGCGTTTGTATCCGTTGCCAGTCATTTTGTAGTGCGGTCATCTTGCTCTCTTTTGGTGAAATAGGGGAGCAAGATGCTTCCACTACTTATATTAATGACAGAATACTGTCTCAGTGTGTAAGCCCTATTCATAATAGATTCGCGATCGCTTTAGCTATCTGCATCAATCCGCAAAGCTGTGAGCATGACCTGTAGTTGAGTATAGATGGTCGAGAACACTCAGCCGTTGTAGTGTTCAGGCTCATGGGAGATGTTCACGATGAGTAATCAAAAACCCTTTACCCCTAAACTTATCCTTCCTGTTGGCACCCAAGTTGTCACTCGTGTTGAGGTGATTGCTTCTGGTGAACTTGTGCATCCTAGTGGAGTTGTTGGAGTTATTGTACAAGCGCCAGTTGACTATTCCCATTCCTATCGAGTGCAATTACCTGATGGTGCTGTTGTTTCCTTGCGACGGGAAGAACTCACTACCCGCAAGCAATGGCAACAGGAAAGTCTGCAACCCGCTTTAGGGTTAGGGGATGATTTATCACTTTACGATTATGTTATTTATCGCTGTGTCGTTGGTTCCAAGGCGTATGGTCTAGATCATGCTGGTTCTGATACAGATCGACGGGGTATCTACTTGCCACCAGCAAAATTACATTGGTCACTCCATGGCATTCCTGAACAACTCGATAATAAGCAAACCGAAGAATGCTATTGGGAAATCCAGAAATTTCTGACCTTAGCACTGAAGGCAAATCCTACTGTTCTAGAGTGTCTTTACACTCCTCTTGTGGAAACTGCAACACCACTGGCAGAAGAACTGTTGTCAATGCGCGAATGTTTCCTCTCCCAACTGGTTTACCAAACCTATAATGGCTACGTGATGTCTCAGTTCAAAAAGTTAGAACAAGACCTCCGTACCAAGGGGGCGATTAAGCAGAAGCACGCAATGCATCTAGTTCGCCTCTTACTCTCAGGCATTGCGGTACTTAAAGAAGGCTTCGTACCAGTGCGGATTAAACAACACCACCAACAACTGCTAGCAATCCGACGTGGTGAGATGCCTTGGGAGGAGGTGAATGCTTGGCGCTTAAGCTTACACCAAGAGTTTGAACGGGTCTTTACAACAACATCTCTACCAGAACGTCCAAATTATGAACAAGCAAATGCTTTCTTACTTAAGGCACGTCGAAGCATGGTGTAGGCTGAATCAAGGCTACACGAAGAGAGCATTAGCGAGCTTAGATGATTACTCTTACGTCAAAAAGCTCTTGGTAGTCTTGCCTATGTTTCGACCCAAGAGCTTTTTCGTTGTAACGTTCACAGTTCACTCCTCACTAGAAGAGAGAATACGGCCTCATTGACTCGCCTGATGCCTATCAGAAGTGGGACATCTTTGTAAACCTCGATAGTGCAAAAGGATACAATCATATTGTGCGATCGCCCAAAAATGAAGCAGGAACACATGACCCATGCTCCTGCTTAAATACTTTATTGGGGTTCGACCCTTAGCCAAGCAAAAAGGCTAAGTGCTTACATTAATTGAGTTGATGCTAAGACAAGTCCCACAGGTGTCCTTAGAGACGTTGAGCGAGAAACTGTCTCTTGTAACTCTGACACTCTTAGTACAACTCTTCTTCTTGGTGGGTCATAATCGTGCAATCAGATTTTGGATAAGCGACACAGGTTAGAACGTATCCAGCCTCAATCTGATCATCATCCAAGAAAGACTGATCAGATTGGTCAATCTCACCCTCAGTTATTTTGCCAGCGCAGGTAGAGCAAGCACCAGCGCGACAGGAATAGGGGAGGTCAAGACCTTGCTCCTCAGCCGCGTCAAGAATGTACTCATCATCGGGAACTTCAATTGTTGTGTTCAGCCCTTCGGCTTCGTTAATCAACGTAACCTTGTAACTTGCCATTTTTGTGATTCCTCTCAGTTGACTTGACACGGCAATGTAAAAACTGTGTCCAGCGTACTTCGCCTGTAGAAAGCTTAGTTTGCCGTGTTCGCTTCATTTCTGATACTACGAGAAAAAGCTTTCATAGATTAGACAGGATTAGGAATGAAAGTGTGAAATCCGTATTAAATTAGTTATCCTTATGACCCAGAGGGAAGCTCGTCTCGTTAAAAGTCACCTTCACAGTAACTCGCAAGCTCAGCTCTGACAAGAGTTTCCCAATTCTTAACCTTCACCGTTTCTTTGCCTAAGCTTTCTATAAATTAGTATTAGTTATGGTTATAGCTAAAATCAATGATTTGTTCTTAGACATGGGTAAGACTTGACGGTAAATGAAAGTTACTCTGGTTTAGACTCTCGACTCAAATCCCGCAAAAGCGACAGAGGAGTAACGTTGAGCCGCCTCGATAAAAGCTGTAATATCTGCCTCTTTTGTATTGAAAGCCGTCACTAACCGGATTGTCGTGAAATGCTCTCCCTGCTTACAGTAGAACTGAAAGCCCTCTGCTAAAAGCTCTGTAATCAAGGTATTAGGAAATTGAACAAAAATTTCGTTGGCTTCAACTGGGTAGCAAAGCTTTACATCCAGTAACTCGGCTAAGCCTTGGGCTAAGTTCCTTGCCATTCGGTTAGCATTCTCCGCATTCCTCAACCACAAATCATCGTTGATGTAAGCCTCTAACTGCGCCGACAAAAAGCGCATTTTCGAGAACAAATGCCCACTGCGTTTGCGGCGGAAGGCAAAGCTTTGAGCCAAGGCTTGATTAAAAAAGACTACGGCTTCAGCACCAAGAGCGCCATTCTTCGTCGCCCCAAAAGAGAGGACATCAACGCCAGCACGCCAAGTTAAGTCAGCAGGAGAACAGCCCAAACTGGCTACAGCATTGGCAAAACGCGCCCCATCCATGTGAAGGTAGAGACTATGGTGCTTTGTAACCTCGGCAATTGCCTGGATTTCATTGAGGCTATAGACTGTTCCAGCTTCAGTTGCTTGGGTGAGGCTTACAGCAGCAGGTTGCACATGATGAACAATCCCAGCACCTGCGCGATCGAGTACGGTTGCTAAGTCAGTGGCGTGAATCTTACCATCAGAGCTAGGAAGTGTTACCAGCTTCGCCCCACCTGTATAGAATTCTGGTGCGCCACATTCATCGACATTAATATGTGATTCAGCCTGACAGTAGATTGCCCCAAAGGGTGGAGTCATGACAGATAGAGCAAGAGCATTGGCGGCTGAACCAGTTGCAACCGGAAAAATTGTCACCTCTTTCTCAAACAGTTCACTGAACTGGGTGGCTAAGCGCTGAGTATATTCATCTTGACCATAAGGCAGCGCTGCACCGTCATTAGCCGCATT
This sequence comes from Microcoleus sp. FACHB-SPT15, assembly GCF_014849525.1. Taxonomy (NCBI): domain Bacteria; kingdom Bacillati; phylum Cyanobacteriota; class Cyanophyceae; order Oscillatoriales; family Microcoleaceae; genus Microcoleus; species Microcoleus sp. FACHB-SPT15. Next base: position 21,428 of record NZ_JACJNU010000017.1, read on the forward strand.
CAGCGCTGCCATGATTTCCGGTGATACACCTGTGACATTATCGCTAGCAAAGTTCATGACTTGAGTGTCGTCTCCTGCTGAGTGTGGAGTTAAACTTCCATTATCGAAGCTAAACATTAACCTGAGTTTGACTTACTCGCGGTTCGCTCACAACCTTCTGTGAACTGAGTGACGGATTGCTCAGAGCGATCGCATTTCTCAACTAATTGCCTTTGATATTGCACTAAATCTTGGGTGAAGGACGCACGGTTGTGCGCCCCTACGAAAGTGGTACAAGTTTGGTGGTACAAGTTTGAATTAAGAAGACGAGCGCTTCATCAAGAAATAGTTTTACGTTGTTAGTTCGTCGTGTTCTGGTGTCACGTCGTAAATAATCGCGAATGTCGCGTTTGGGATAAGGCGTTGTAAGATGTTGAGATGAGCCTCAGCATCATTGCGGCGACGAAAACGTGCGACGATGGTTGATTCCAAGTTAGGCAGTGAGCGGATGATGCACCAGGGATTTAGCCGATTAAAGTAGCTCATGCAACCCTCCCGGTGATTCCTACGGTACGTTTGTAGATTTGAGATGCGCGTTGATGGAGTGCAGCACTGATGGCAGCATTTTCTGACGCGACACGAAATGCTTCTGTCGCTTTGGTTTTGTTCATTGGTAACCTAGTAGTAGTAGATTAGACAGCGATCAGCCAAGGAGAAATTACACACTGGGGCGATCGCATTTTTTGGCTGTCGGGTATGACACTCATAGGAGGTCAATGAGAACAGCAATGAGACAAGCGAACCTGTGAACATCCAACAGCTTGCTAGCTAGCAAGTTGGCTGGATAGACATTACGCAATATCAAACGGAGGAGAAGGCATCTGTCCGCTACTCCGGTTTATGTTTAAACATTTATGTTTAATATCTTAGGATGTCCGAGGAGAAAGATCAACTAACGCTAGCGAATTTGCGAAAACGGGCTGGGCTAACTCAGCGCCAAGTTGCAGATGCCCTAGGTATAACCAACAAAACGGTTAGCGAATGGGAGAGAGGCATAGGTGAGCCTCATTTAACCATTTCTGAAACTCAGCGTTTGATGGATGTTCTGCAATGCACATTTGAGGAACTACTGGAGGCGACAAGTCAGTCACCCCAGAAGTAGAAACCTAATCCCCTTTCGCACTACTCTAACTAAGATGAGGCTGCGGGTTTGAGTATGCCATCACTTTAGCATTCACTTCAAAGACTAATTTGGGGCGATCGCCTTTCTAGAAACCTTAAAGCGATCGCTCATCCAATCATCCTGTGAACGACTGCATCAATAGCCGACAATAATTGCCCAAAGACAAACACCCAGCACGACAGCACCTAGATGTTGAGCAAAAAGCGATCGCGTTGGTTGGCAAGCAATTTTTTGCGTGAGAAGCATCGTCAACAGCACGCCCACAATTAGCGTTACACCCTGCAAAAACTCAATTACCGCTGGGTGAGCAACAAGTATCGGTAACCCTTCACCGCTAAAGCCAAACGTCGCCAACGTCACTGGCAAAATTCGTCCACCTTCCCCTAAACCCAATCGCAAATAGTGAGCCAAATTACCAGCCAGCACCAACGGCAAGTACCCATAAGCCAATTCCACAAACGAGCGAGGCTTAGGATTCGGGATTTTGGACTTGAAAGCTTGGATGAGTCGGTAAATTAGCTGTATCCCGCCATAAGCAATTAAAGGAATAGCGGCTGGGATGCATAAGGCTGCAATAGACAAACCGAAGTGGGGCAAAAACTGATCTAAGTCTAGCGATAATCCCAACTCCTGTTGCAACTCTGGTAGGCGATGGAGAAATACGCCACCTAAAAGCAACAATAGCAGCGCCACTTCATAAACACGAGGCACATGGCTTGTCCAAAGTTCAATTCCTGGTGGACGCAGATTCACCTCAACTGAGCGATGAGGACACGCTTTTAGGCAAGTCATGCACAGCACACAGTCCCGGTTATCTTGCAACTGAGCAGGGTGAGAGTACAAAGGACACCCTAGTGTTGCCATTCCTTCACCTTTTTGTGGGCCGCCTTTATAACATTGGTAAGTCGTGCATTCTGCTGAACAAGTACCTTGCTGCGCTCTTAGCTCAGTCATTGATAACTTGGCAAATAACCCATTCATCCCACCAATTGGACAGAGATAGCGGCACCAAAACCGACGCTCAAAGATTGCGGAGAAAATCATTGCCCCCGCCGTAATCAGTAGGAGCAAACAAGCAGACAGATAAGCCGTATTTTCTAAATCCCAGAGTTCTTCCCACAAGAAAATTAAGGTAAATAATCCAAATAAAAACCAGCCTCCCCATTTCTCTGCCGTCTCTCTGGGCCAACGCTTCAACTGCCGGGGCCAAAGCCACAAAGAGAGCTTCTGGGTGACTTCGCCATAAATCATGAAAGGGCAAACCGCGCACCAGATGCGTCCAACGAAGGGAAAACCAATCAGGATTAACGGCCACCACCATGCCCAAAACAGGTTTAAAGTAAAGTTTTCCTGGCGATTTTGGGGGCCAATAAATCCCAGTAAAACAATTAGGGGAAAAAGCCACAACGTTAAGCCGTAGTTGATGCGATCGGGCCACCAGTCACTCCGCAAAAATCGCCTCAAGCGAGGGTAGCCATTGAGAAGATTGAACCGAAATTGTTTTTTCTTGCTCTGAGACGGCCAAACAATTTCTTCTGTTAGTTCTTTTGCTCCAGCCGACTGAACGATCGCACGTTCCACAAGATTTTGTAATTCTCGCAAATTACCTGGAAAATCATACGCCTGTAGCTGGCGCAGGGCTTCTGGAGTGATACGGGGTTTTGGTATTCCCCTCGCTCGACACAAGAGACTGAGATAGTATTCCATCTGGTCGCCAATGTCAGCTTTTCGCACTCGTAGGGGCGGGACTTTGATTAAATGGCCAACATGACGCTCAATTTCGGGCATGGTTTTTTCAGAAACCATGATGATGTGTGCCCTGCAATTGATTACGCTCTCGGCTGGGGCATCTTCTAAACGGGTGACTGGTTTGTAAGTGCCAGTTTCTAGTAGCGTTGCCAGTTGGGGTATTAGCTCAGAGGGAAGTTCCTGAATGTTGTTGAGAATCAACGTCCCTTGTCCGAGAGCTTCTATTAATCCTGGCTTACCACCAGCACGCCCGAACAATTCTGCTCCACTTGCTTGTACAGTACTGCAATCCACTTTAATGATAGGTTCACGTCGGTATGCCGAGCCAAAGTGAATTAGAGCGGCGATATTATCTTTTTCTACTCCAGGTTCACCGAAAATGATGACTGACTTGCGATCTTCTGCGGCTTTCTTAATTTGCTGCCGCAGCCTTACTGCATAGCGACTTTTTCCAATAATTCCGCGTCTAGCTTTGTTGACTAGATAAGGACGCAGGATAGCTTGACGCTCTTGTTCGTAGCTGAGTTGAGAGGACAGTTTGGCTAGTTCAGCCGCCAGTTGTGGCGAAAACGCTTGGGAAATTTCGGGGTATTGTTCGATTAACTCTCGAAATTGCTCAGCCGGTACTACCCATAGATGACACTCGCTACGAGTTATTGTTGTGCGCTGAGCAAGCTGATTTAATAGCAGCTCTTGTAAGTAAATGACTGCGCCAGGGAGCCAACTCACTCCCCAAACAGAACTGATTTGGTTAGTGCGATCGCTTTCGAGTTGTCCTTGTCGGAGAATGTAGAGGCTTTCTACAGGAGTATCTTCAACAACCAGACGTGTGTTGGCTGGCACTACCTGTTCTTCCATAACTTGTGCGATCGCATTCAGTACCTGCACCGATAGAATACCGAGAGCGGTTCGTTCTTGTAGCCAAGTCACCAAGTCTGGAAAGGTCATAGTCAATCCAATAAACCCTGGTTTTAATTTTATCTACAAATAATAACTATCATTAATGAATAAATCCGTTATCAAAGATAAAAAACTCAAATGTTGGAGTTATCTAATCTCTGGGTTCCCTTGTCCCTTTTGGGTCTGATTATCTCGGCAGCTATTTTCTTTAGTCGCAGCAGTTGAACTTTATATAGAGTCCGGCAAGCTTGTGTGTAATATAGCAATTCTCGTTTAGCATGAGGTACATTTAAGTTTCTTGCCAATTCCCAATTCCCAATCTCCGAAAACCCAAAAATTTGTACCCCATCAACCTGAAAACTGCTATATCTAAGATACATCGAGTAAAAATAGTGATAATAAGCCCAAATATAGAAGTAGGGCAAACAAGACTAAGACAAAAGGAGGTGCGAACAAAATTGGAAAGCTCATTTCTTCAAGTAATGTTGGCAAGAATCCATGATAGCAAGTTGTCTCACCGCAAGTATCATAATTAAACAAAATAACAAAGATTTGAAGACCAAGAATTTTTATTAGAAAATCACTATTAATTTTTACCTTTGTTCGTCTTCTTTTTGTGCGAAATGTAGCATTGAAAAACATCAGGATCGTAGTAATGATGTAAAAGAAGCCTGAAAATGCTAAGTAAAAAAAGACTGCTATCCATCCACCTGATGTCATCAAGAAAAGTGGGATACTAATCAAGGCGTAAACTGAATAAAGAAAAAAAACTACCCAAATGTTAGTTTTAATCATTGGGTCTACATCCATTAAAATTGTAAAGACAGCTTCCGTTACCACCATCCTGTCTAAGTACGGGGCGGTAAGGAAACAGTAGTATCTAAAGCTTGTTACCTAATGAATGTTTACCATAGCTGCCACACTCATGTGATATTCAGAGTGCTTCGATTGGCTACGGAAACTTAGTGTGTGGGATTAATGTTCTCGCCAAAAACCGAATAGAGTGACTATCGACTAGTTGTACAAGCCTTACAAAATTTGTTTTGAGCCTGAAGTAAACCTGTTAAAAATTTCAAGAAGACTCCTTGGCTAAGTTCTATGTTTAGTGGTAGCTGCACTCAACCTACTAAGACAGGTCATCATCAGTAACATCCCATCCTAAGGTACTATTTTCGCAAATATGTACATGCTAATACCTACAGATATAGCCAGTACTATCCGGATTCATTTATGAAAATTTATTGATTTTCCTGAAAAGGATGTCAAGGTCACGCGCTCTCTATTACTACTAAGAAGCGGGTACTATTTATTTCTCTTGGTTAAGGATAATGAAATGGTCTACTGATAGAAAAAACAGTAGGTTCTGGGTTGCCTTAGTAGCGGTAGCGAGGATTGCGGCAAATTACCACCAAAGTCTATAGAATCTCAACCATACAGCAGACAAAACCCTTGTTATATTTTTCTCTATTTAAAGTGGCAGTACAGGGAGGAAGCGTGTAAACTAAGGCAAGACTTGCGCCATCAGGATAACGACGCACTACCTAATAGAGTTTAAAAGCTAATTTTTAATACTAAAAATGCCTGCGTAGGTCTTGTGAGTGGAATCAGTAGGAGGAAAAGCAGCAAGTAGTTGCTTCCGATAAACAAGCTCTGAGGATTATGCTTAAGCTAGGGTGCTATGCAGAAATCCCGAAGCCGCTACCAATCCCCATAAGAGGACTGATTGATGAGCGACCCACTAAACAGACAATTTTCAATTGTATATAAGCTAGCCATGTCTATTGAGGGCTGCCTTTGGAGCGACGCATCTACCAGGCGCAACCTGTCGTCTATAAGACACATGGCTGACAGACGGATAGGGGGATGGGATGATGGAGGGGAGTCTCTATGTGCATTATCCCTACCTCCCCATCGCTCTGGTTGTCTGGCTTTAAGTTGGTAGCCGAGACATTTGTTGAGCTTCTGTAAAGTGTAAAGCCGATTGCTTCATCCTTAAGAGCAAATCCGGCATGATGAGCCTTAGAAGAACTTACTTCGGTTCCTCCGAATGGTAGTGAGGTGCCTGACCAGGAGTGTTTATGTTGGAATGTTGGGAACCTCTGTGTTTTGACAGACTGCTTATGCTCAATGGGTATCCCGATTTATGGAAGTCAAAGCTGATTTGGCTAGATATCACAGCCGAATCACTAATTGCCTTGTTTTATTACGCAATTTCAATCCTGCTGCTTTACTGGGTGACCCAGCGCCGCAACTTGCCTTATGTCGGAATCTTGATGATACTTGGGGTGCTTACAGTTGCTGGTGGCACAACTCGTTTAATCGACTTATGGACTCTTGGGCACCCAAGCTCAAGCTATGGGCTAGGAGCGGGAATAGAAGTAATTACGGCGACCATTTGGTTGTTGACGGTGTTGTTACTTTCCAAGGTCTCAGCACAACCACGCCGGGAGAATCCAATTAGCGATCGCAAAACTCTCTCTGCCAGTGGATCTGTTCCTTTAGCCAAGCTAGACGCAGTAGTCTCAACGCTTCCATCCGAGGCTTACCAATTACATCCAACCCCAACAATTCAACGGCAAGCCGAGATAGAGCAACGTTTCAACGAACAGATAGCAACATTAGCACGAGACACTGAGCCATTAAGAAACGAACTCAATAGGCGATCGCGTTTTTCCTTCGAGTCCGCCACACAACCCTCACAAGTGAGCCATCTGTTGCAATCCTTAACACAAGCAATCAATGAAGCCTCAGAGGTTGACTCAGCCCTCAATGTAGTACTTCGCCAAGTGTGCGAACTTACGAACTGGGATTATGGCGAAGCTTGGCTTCCTTGCTCTGACAATTCACGATTAGACTGTAGTCCGGCTTGGTATGGTGACCCCACAACCCTGTATCAGTTCAGACAGGCAAGAGAAATACTAACCTTTCTTCCAAATACAGGCTTACCAGGGCGGGTATGGACTTCGCAGCAGCCAGAGTGGATTGAAGATAATTCTGCTCAACCCGATGCAGCATTGATTTCTCCCCAGGCAGATGTAGTTAGACTCCATGAGTTTGGTGTTCCGATTCTTGTTGGTGAACAGGTATTTGCGGTTCTAACCTTCTTCATTGCCCAATCCCGCACGATAGACAAGCCATTGGTTGAACTATTGACAACCATTGTGATGCAATTGGGCTTAGTGCTTCAGCGCAAGCAGCTAGAAGAAGAACTGCGCCAGGAAAAAGATTTTACGAAAACACTGATTGAAACGAGTTCTGCCTTCTTTGTTGCCATTAATGCCCAAGGCAAGACAATCATGATGAATCAAGCGTTCCTCAAGGCTTTGGGCTACACCTTGCCAGAAGTTTTGGGCGCTGATTATTTATCAACATTTGTTCGAGAGGCTGACCGCGAAGCACTCTCCCAAATTTTTAAGCAGCTTGTGAGATTAAAGCAGCCAATCTTGCAGGAAAACTACGTGCTAACGAAAGAAGGTCAAGAACTGTTAGTCGAATGGCGTGGTAGCCCAATCTTCAACAACAGTGGCAAACTAGACTTCTTTTTTGGTATAGGAATTGATATTACGGAGCGTAAGCAGTTAGAAGAAGAACTGCGGAAGAGCGAGGAACGGTATCGTGCGATCGTTGATGATCAAACAGAACTAATCTGTCGGTTCTTGTCGGATGGCACACTAACCTTCGTCAATGATGCCTACTGCCGCTATTTTGGCAAAACCTCTCAGGAACTTCTCGGCAGCAGTTTGTTCCAATTGATTCCTTACGAGTATCAGGAAAAGACTCAAAAGTACCTTGCTGCTCTTAGTCTCAAAGGCACAGTCGCGACAAGAGAATACCAGGTTGTGACGCCCAACGGTAAGATTCACTGGCAACAGTGGACTGATCGAGTGATTGTGGGTCAAGAGAGATATCCTGCTATTCTTCAGAGGACAGAGGAAGAACATCTCCCCTTAGTTGAGTTTCAGTCAGTGGGACGGGACATTACAGAACGTCGGCAGATAGAGCAACAAAGCGCCCGGTTGGCTTCTTTTCCGCTACTTACTCCCAATCCAATTGTTGAAACGGATTTAGACGGTTACGTTCGTTATCTCAATCCAGAAGCCATGCGGGTGTTGCCTGATTTACAAGACCTTGGTGTTCAGCATCCATTTCTGGCAGGAGTCCCATCAATTGCGACAGTACTGCAACACGAAGGTTCTTTCAAACGGGAGGTCAAAATTGGTGAAGCGTATTACGAACAAGTTTTACACTACATCGACGCAATTGATTGCCTTCGCATCTACGCCTTTGATATCACCGATCGCAAACTTGCTGAGGAGCGATTGATTCATAATGCCTTTTACGATCAGTTAACAGGGCTAGCCAACCGGGCTTTATTCATGGATCGCCTGCGGCAAGCGATGCGACGGGCAAAAGAGTCTACTGAGGGCAACGTCTCAAGTCAGCCTTATCTATTAGCTGTTCTATTTCTAAATCTCAATCGTTTCAAGTTAGTCAACAACAGCCTGGGTAACCAAGTGGGTGACCAGTTGCTCCAAAACTTTGCAAGTCGCCTCCAAACTTGCTTGCGTCCTACTGATACGGTAGCGCGTCTGGGAGGAGATGAATTTGGTATCCTCCTCGAAGGTATTCAGGATGTCAGTGATGCTACCCGTGTGGCTGAGTCGATTGATAAGACCCTAAGTGCGCCATTCTATCTAGATGAGACTGAAGTGTTTATGACACTCAGTATTGGTATTGCTCTGAATACAAGCAATAACGATAGTAAGGTTAATTCAGAAGACGATACCGCTACGCCAAGGCAAACTGACTATCGCCTCTTACAACCCGAAGACTTACTCCGGGATGCTGGCATTGCCATGTATCGTGCTAAGGCACAAGGGAAATCCTGTTACGAGGTGTTTGACGCGGCAATGCATCGCTGTGCCTTGGAGAGATTGCAAATTGAGACGGATTTGCGGCGGGCAATTGAACGGCAAGAGTTTCGGGTTCACTATCAACCAATTGTCTCTCTCTCTACGGGGAAAATTAGCGGTTTTGAAGCCTTGGTACGCTGGCAGCACCCGCAACGCGGCTTAGTATCCCCAACAGAATTCATTCCCACAGCCGAAGAGACGGGACTGATTACCCCCATTGGCTGGTGGACATTGCGGGAAGCTTGCCGCCAACTGAGAATTTGGCAGGAGCAATTTCCCGCAGCCCAGCCCTTGACGATTAATGTCAATCTTTCAGGCAAACAGTTTGTGCAACCAGCGCTGTTGGATGAAATCGACAAAATTCTTCAGGAGACGAATCTTGTAGCTGGCAGCTTGAAGCTGGAGATTACGGAAAGCCTTGTTATGGATAGCCCCGACTTAGTTAGGGATTTACTCCTAGAACTGAAGAAAAGAAATATTCATCTTTGTATTGATGATTTTGGTACTGGCTATTCTTCCCTCAGTCGGTTGCACCACTTTCCTATTAGCACACTCAAGATTGACCGCTCATTCGTGAGCCGAATTGGCGCCTTAGGTGAGAACTCAGAGATTGTACAAGCGATCGTGACCCTTGCCCAAACCCTGAGTATGGATGTTGTTGCAGAAGGAATTGAGCTATTAGAGCAGGTTTCCCCCTTGATTGCACTGCAATGTGAATATGGGCAAGGATATTTCTTCTCCAAACCTGTTGATAGTGAAGCGGCTAGGGCAATGCTGATTGCGGAATCGCATCAACGGGGCTGGCGACTAGAATCGGGAGAAGATTCCGACTAATCCTCTAAGATATAAGGCTGGGTTTGGCTCAGCCGTTAACTGCTAAAGAAACCAAAGTGCTGTAAGCCTTCCAAGATACCAGCCGCACAGTGTCCTTGAGCTAAGTACCGATAATCAGCAGGGTTTTCGTCGTACCACTGCTGGAGTTCTGGTCGCGCATTGCCAACAATAATTCCTCGTGAAGAGCCGACACTAAATAGAGCAATGTCATTTCCTGAATCGCCACACACAACGGTTCGTGTGGTATCAATTCCCCACTTTTGTTGAAGAAACTGTACCGCTAGCCCTTTGTCGGCATGGCGAGGAAGAATGTCGAGGTCTTTACCACCGCTAAAGATTAACTTAACATCAAGTCCACGCTCAGAAAGTTGTAATTTCAAGCGGGGTAACACTTCTACAGCCGCTTCTTCTGTCACTAGATAGCTAACTTTGAAGGGACGCTGTTCAGAGTCTTCTTGCGGAACCAAGTCAGAATAATGGGCAGCCGTTGCCACAGCGAGTTCTCGATCCCAACCTTCAGAAAGTTTTGCTGACCAAGCTGGATCAGGGTTATCGTCTCGATCATCATCATAAATTTCTGTACCTACAGAGGCGATGAGTGCATCTGGGTCTAGGAGTTGCTTCTCGGCTTTCAAGGTATTGTAGGAACTACGCGATCGCCCTGTGGCATAAACTATCTTTGTCCCATACTCTTGCCGATGTTGGCTCAACTTCTGGTTGAGTTCTATCAAAGCGTGGTCGTCGCCCACTAAAGTATTGTCTAAATCAGTTACGAATAGAAATGCTGCCACGGCAACCTCGCTCATCACTTGCTGTCTTGCTACTGCATTATTGTCCTATACGACAGTGTCATACTTTCGTCTTGAGCAAATGTCAAGTCGCTGTGGTTCCCTTGCTTCTTTGCCAGCCTACTACAGAGCGTGTCTTCCCTAAGAGGTAGCTAAAGTTTAAGTCATCCCATCTAAGGCAGAAGTTTTTGGCAAAGTTTCAGGAATCTCTGAGACGGGCTTTGTAGTAAAGAATTAACGTAGCCTTGTTAGAGCTTATCAAACCTAAAGCCAAACCATTTTACTTTTGCAATACGCTACACATCGCAGAGGATTGGGAGTCTTCTGAAACGCTGATGTGTAGCACCCAAAGATAAAAATGGCAAAAAATTTTGACCTAAGTCTCTAGGATTTCCTCTAATTTGTTCTATATCGGTGGTTGTGCAATTTCTGCAGCCACCGATTTTTTTTCGTAAGGCTTTCTCCTTGCGGTTAGTCCGGGAGAATGTCAAAGTTCAAGTTATAGCAGTAGCCAATGAGGTTAGGACATCGACAGGAGGCTATGAGCCGTAGCCGGAGGCTATTTGGCTGAAAGCTGACCGCTGAAAGCTGACTGCTGAAGAGCTATATCTGAAGCCCTATATTGAATGCCCCTACATACCCTTGTGCATCTTCGGTTAGCTGGATCATCAATAGCTCACCATCATCTCGATAGATGCCGTCTCGGTCATTGTTCACGGTGCGTTGCCCCTTAGCGGTATATGGGGGCTGCGCGTGGATTTGATCAGTGAGGGAATCATCGAAGTAAAGCTGTGACGTAAACTCATAACCTTGTTGGGACGCAGAATCAGTGCGAATCTTGAAGTGAATATGAACCGTTCTGCCTGGATACCAACCGGGATAGATTGTAACGAACTCGACTGTTCCATTGGTGTCCGTCACCTGATAGCCACGCAGGAACTTTTTCCCGACGGTACTGAAACTTGGGTCTGTTACATCCGAATAGACGCCGATCGCGTCACAGTGCCAAATATCCACGGCGGCACCAGTCAGAGGTGTACAGGAGCGACCATCAATCTGAGAGACATGAAACACCAAACGCAACGGTACTCCCTGCTTTAGCAAACCGTCCGAGGGATCTGACCGAATGTCGGAGCGGTTGAGCTTCTCATCAATGAAATACGGACCTTCTGTTTGTTGAGGTCTTACTACACAAGAAGGTGTCGTCGCTATCGCTGTCTGAGTTGGTGTCTGAGCTGACGTGCCCGTCAGTTTTACTGAGGCGGACTGTCCGCGTAAGCATCCGACGAGCGATACGGCTGCTGTTGCTCCTAGGAAGCTAAGCACCTCTCGTCGCTTAAATATGGAAGCTACTGGGATTGTTGTCACACGGTCTTTTTTCATCTCATTTACTTACTAGATACTCTCTATAAACCTCCAATAGTGTTCGGATAAGCTCTAAACTGAAGCTGATATAGGTTGGGTTTCATTACCTTAACCCAACCTACAATTCTTCTTAACCGAGGAGTATTGGCTCTTGGATGAGCGATCGCGTCTGGAGCAATCCGTCTACTGCGGGGTTCGCATTCCTTGAGGGCGGGATTGACGACGTTGCTCAAGTTGCTGACGCTGCTCGGCGGTTAGGATTGCATCCATCTGCTCTTTGGCGGTTTGACGTACTTCCTCCATTTGGGCTTGTTGTTCGTCAGTGAGATTGAGCGATTGAAAAACCCGACGGGGATGTTCTCCGTTCTCTCTGGCAGCCTCTACAAGAGAACGTTGTTCCGCTGTCAAGATGTTGTCGATCTGCTCTTGCTTAGCTTGCTTGATCTGCTGCATTTGCTCTTGCTGCTCTTGTGTCAAGTTCAGCCAGTTCTGACGGGATTGTGTCGGTGCAGGCGGTGTATTAGATTGAGCAAACACGACTGGAACAATTGCAGTAGAGAGTGCCAGAGAAAGTGTGCCAGCTACCAGTGGCAATAGTTTGATGTTAGAGAGTCGGTTTTTCAGACTTAGACCAAATTTAGGGTTCATAGTAGTCCTTAGGTATTGACAAATCGAACTATTGGGCTGTTCGACATTTAAATCCTAGAAACTGGTATCGGTCTTCCGCATGGATCGAACTTCCCAATTTGACCTAGTACCAAAGTCCTAATCCCTTTATGAGTTTGGTCACAAGATGTCCTGTTCAAGTTGGGAAGTAAGGCTCTGGAAATTGAGGCTCTATCCGAAATAGATTAAAACTAAGTAATCGTTGCAAAGTCGCTCTCTGCTACCTAAGGAGGGCTGAAATCATTTCCCTTCCCCTACCATGCACCGCCGAGCGCCCTTTTCCAGCCATTCCTTTCACCTGATGCTCTATCTGGAATGGATTCTGTTGGGGATAACGCTGTTGGGAGAGATTCGACCCACCCGACATGGGATTAGTCCAACAACTCTATTATTGTCGATTCTCACGCTCATGTGCTTTGGTCTGATGGGCTTAAAGCTTCCGACGGGGAGTCCTCGTGACAAAGTGCTTTATACCGGGTTGGAGTTTGGATTACTGTTTTTAGCGTTTTTGCTGGACAGCCGACCTGACTTTTTCCCACTGGTCAGTCTAATTATCTTAATTCGCAGTTGTCTGATCTTTGAGCAAGTTGGTCGCCTGATTGTGGCAGGACTGGTATTTATTGCCTTCCTGGTGACGTTGTTTGTACGACCTGCACCGCGTCCGCCAAGACACGGACCAATACCAGAGTCTATAGCCAATACGATTTTGACGCTGAAGCTGAATGCAGCAGTCACCTTTGGACTTGCTCTCCTGTTTATCTTACTGTTGGTCAATGCTTTGCTTGCCGAACGTCAAAGCCGTGAAAAACTGCTGCTTGCCAACGAGCAATTGCGCCAATATGCCCTGCGAATTGAAGACCAAGCCACGTTGCAAGAGCGAAATCGGATTGCCCGCGAAATTCATGATGCCTTAGGACACGCCTTGACAGCACAGAGTATTCAGTTAGAAAATGCCCAGTTGTTTCTGCCACCCGATGCCGAGAAAACAGCATCGTTTTTACAGGAGGCAAAACAGCTAGGTTCTCGGGCATTACAGGAGGTGCGGCGCTCAATCTCTACACTTCGAGCCGATCCTTTGCAAGGACAATCGCTGGAAACCGCGATCGCAAAAGTAGTCAATGAGTTTCGCCAAACAAGCGGAATTCTACCAAACTATAGGATTCAACTATCTCAGCCAATTCCTACAGAAATTAGCACGGCACTCTACCGAATTATTCAGGAATCGCTGACCAACATTTACAAGCATAGCGCTGCGACCCAGGTCAGCATTGACCTTCGAGAGAATCCGGAAGCGATTCAACTCCAAATTAACGATAATGGTCAAGGGTTTAATCCAGAGCGAAATACAACCGGGTTTGGACTCCAGGGAATGCGGGAACGAACTGTGGCGTTGGGCGGACAGTTCTTCCTGGCAAGTCAATCGGGAAAAGGCTGCCGAATTACTGTGTTGATTCCGTTACCGAGGCTGGCACTATGACAGATATCAAGATTCGCCTATTACTCGTCGATGACCAGATGATTATTCGTCAGGGATTGAGAAGTCTCCTGGAAGCCAAGCCGGATTTAGAAGTCGTAGGTGAAGCGGAAAACGGACAACAGGCGATCGCTCAAGTCGAAGCCTTGCAACCGGATGTGGTTTTGATGGATGTCCGGATGCCTGTCATGGATGGTGTTGCTGCCACCCGCCTGATTTGTCAGCAATTTAGCGAAACCAAAGTGTTAGTGCTGACGACATTTGACGACGATGATTATGTCTCGCAAGCCATGCAATTAGGGGCGCGAGGGTATCTCCTAAAAGACACTCATTCCGATGACTTAGCAGGAGCCATTCGAGCCGTTCATAAAGGCTACACCCAAATGGGGCCAGGATTGATGGAAAAAGCGATCGCTCACACTCCACCCTTAACTCCACCCCAGCCTACCCAGCTTCCCCCAGAACTCACAGGACTGACGGCTAGAGAACGAGAGGTGCTGTGCCTCATTGCTACAGGTGCGAGTAATCGGGAGATTGCAGAAGCGCTCTACATTTCAGAACGAACGGTCAAAAACCACATTACCAGGATTTTGAGTCAGTTAAATTTGCGCGATCGCACTCAGGCTGCCATGTTTGTCAGTGCTTTTTTACCTCTATTGCAGCACTAACTGGAATTGAATCAGGTACGTGCAGAGCAACAGCGCTATCAAAAACGAGCTACGGTTAACTTGCCTCTTCTCCTGCTGAAGAATGAGTGCCAAATAATTTTGAAATTTACAGCAATAGTCTCTCCTACCCCACATGAGGGTATTTCATCCTTTGGAAGAACTGCTATACTCTAAAAAAGTAAAGTTTACTTTACTTAGTTGTAAGCTTTACTTTACCAATCGACGGCTCGTATCAAGACAGTCGCCTATGCGCTGCGTTCACTAGCATTGCGATGAAAATCCTTACCACCTACCACCTACTACCTGTCCCTCTCACCTATTTTCTAGATAGAGCTACGTTGATGAATCAGTTTTCCAAGAATGAAAAACCGTTTACGTACTCTTAGAACTGAACGGAACTGGTCTCAGGCGAACTTGGCAGAACGTTTAGATGTCAGCCGTCAAACGGTCAACGCACTGGAAACGGGGAAATCAGACCCCAGCCTTCCCCTCGCCTTCAAAATTGCTGAACTTTTTAACTGCCCTGTTGAAAAAATATTCATTCTGGAGCAAAGGTCTATGTTCGCCAGAAGATTCCCCCAAGAAAAGAGCTTTGAAGGGCTTAGCGAAAAAGCGATCGAAGTGCTAAGGCTAGCCCAAAATGAGTCAAAACGCTTGAGGCATAACTTTGTCGGCACTGAACAGATTCTGCTGGGACTGCTCAGTGAACGAACAAGCTTTTCCGCTCAGCTTCTCCAGTCGATGGGGGTAGACCTCTGGAAGGCACAAGTGGAAGTGCAGAAAATTATCGGCTACGGTTCAACACTTTTGGATAGGCAAAGACCCTTGACTCCCAGAGCAAAGCAGGTTCTCAAACTTGCCTCAGAGGCAGTAAAGCGGTTAAGCCATGATGAAATTGACACAGAGCATATTCTTTTGGGGCTAATCCGCGAAAAAGATGGCGTATCAACGGCTGTCCTCAAGAACCTTGGCATCAACCTTCAGGATTTGGAACAACAGGTTCTTGAACAACTACAACAGCCTCTTCGAGAGGAACCATCAGTTCTAATGAGAACGAGTCGGTTTAACTGGGCTGTAAGTAGTGAGTCATCTGAGCCAGAACGACCAGCAGACTTTACTTCTGGTGAAATTAGTGTCCGTTTGAGTACCCGCTTATTGTCTTGGATTGAACCACGGCAATTGGGGCGGGTGGTTCATCAAACAGGTTTTGCGCTACCGAATGGAGACGTTTTGGTTACCCGCCTTGCATTCATCTCACGAGAACGCTTGAAGCGGATACCACGAACCTATCCTGAACTGGTACCTGACCTAGTCGTGGAAATAAAATCTGCTTTTGACCGAGTATCCCTACTCCAAGACAAAATTCAATTGTTCTTGGAGCAAGGAGCAAAAATTGGCTTACTGATTGACCCGGATGAGCAGACTGTGACTTGCGATCGCCAAGGGAGTGAGAGGATTATCCTAAAGAATGGCGAAACCTTGACACTCACAGAACTACTACCTGAATGGGAACTTCCTGTATCTGAACTCTGGTCACCTGTATTTGATTAAGAAAATGGGGAATAGGGAATTAGTAGACCAAGCCGTGCTGAAATACCCTCCTT
This sequence comes from Microcoleus sp. FACHB-SPT15, assembly GCF_014849525.1. NCBI lineage: Bacteria > Bacillati > Cyanobacteriota > Cyanophyceae > Oscillatoriales > Microcoleaceae > Microcoleus > Microcoleus sp. FACHB-SPT15. Next base: position 37,551 of record NZ_JACJNU010000017.1, read on the forward strand.
GCTTCCCCTGCTCCTCCTTTCCTTTACTCAAACAAAAACCCGATGCTCCAAAGAGGGCATCTGGCGACGGACTTGTTGAAGGCGAGCTGGGTTAATTTCCGCGATCGCTACTCCTGGCGTATCTCCAGCATCGTCTAAAATTAAGCCCCACGGGTCAATAATCATGGCGTGACCATGAGTATGCCGCATCGCATAATGACGGCCTGTTTGGGCAGGTGCTATGACATAGCAGGTATTTTCAATTGCTCTAGCTTGGAGAAGAACTTGCCAGTGGTCTTTGCCAGTGTAGGCAGTAAAGGCAGCAGGGACAAATAAGATGTCGGCACCCTTGTAAGATAAGTGTCGATAAAGCTCTGGAAAGCGCACATCGTAGCAGACGGAAAGCCCTAAGTTGCCTAGTTGTTCTGAAGGATAGACAGGGGGCAACTGGGTACCGGACATCACTGTAGTCGATTCTCGATACGTGTTGCCATCAGGGACATTGACATCAAACAGATGAACTTTCTGGTAACGAGCAAGTTCATTGCCACTAGGGTCGATGAGCAGAGCCGTATTATAGACCCTTGTGCTGTTTACGGGCACTGGGAAACCACCCCCTAGGATGGTCACCTGAAAACGCTGTGCCATCGTTGTGAGAAATTTCTCACTTTGTTGTGCGATCGCTTCTGCCTGAGTAATTTTTTCTTTCTCTGTGCCCAGGAAGGAGAAATTTTCAGGTAGGCTTACGAGTTCGGCACCCCGACGCACGGCAAGTTCTATGAGTTCTTCTGCCTCAACCAAATTTTTCTCTAGGTCAGGCAGACTTGTCATTTGAATTGCAGCGGCAAGATAGGACTTCATTGGTAATGGCAACGGAAAATTCTAGGACTGAGTTTTGGCAACTATAACAGGCAAAGGAGTCTACGGCTACATTGAAATTGCTCTAAGTTCGTTCCCAACTTGTTAGCAATGCAATAGGGATTTTCGAGCGATTACAGATAACGTACCGCTTGACTCCACGATTAACCACTAACGGAATTTCCTAACTGAGCTACTCAAGGCAGCAGTAGCTATCTGTATTTTATCGCTGAGTTACTTCTCTCGTTCTACAAAAAACTACTCTTGGATGCATACACTACTGTTATGTGTGTACGACTCCTAAGTGTTGTCTTAGAGTGTTTGCTCGTTGTGCGATCGCCACCCAATCTTCAGCAACAACTAACGGCTTGGGAAACAACTCTCCAGAAAGACCAACAGCAACGGCTCCGGCTGTAATAAACTCCTTGGCATTTGCTAGCGTAACCCCACCCGTAGGAATTAGAGGAATCTGACCTAATGGTCCTTGCAAACTTTTAATATAATTGGCTCCTCCTACCGCCTCAATCGGGAAAACCTTGATACAGCTAGCGCCAGCTTGCCAAGCTGTAACAATTTCTGTAGGGGAAAGTGCCCCTGGAACAATTGGAATACCTGCATCTACAGCAGCAGCAATTAAAGCCGCGTCTACGTGAGGGGTAAAGAGAAACTGTGCCCCAGCTTCAATCGCTTGTTGTAATTGTACTTGAGTTAATAAAGTACCTGTTCCGATGATGCAAGTTGGTAGTTCCAAGCGCAATTGACTAATTAATTCAGCAGCGCGATCGCTATTCCAAGTAATTTCAATTACCGACATCCCACCTGCCACCACTGCCTTAGCCATTTGAACCCCTAGAGACTGGCGAGATGCTCGAATGACTGCGATCGCTCGCTGCTGTTGCAACAGCGTTAACCAAGAGTGATTATCCATTGTTCAACTAAAGTTCAGACATTATCAAACTCCATTGAGTTTTCGCTAGAGTTAATAATATATTTTTATCGTCTATAAATAGAGCTACTTTTTGATATTTAACTTTCAGTCATTCGGTAGATGAATTGAAGCATTAATTCTTCTAAAGACTAAAAATTCAAATAAAAATAAAGTAAAAGCTTTGGTATAAGAAGTTTACATTTTTGAAGCTATAAACAGTATTTCTCACTTATCTGCCATTAGTAAGATGAAGTCTAGATGCATTTTTGACTATTATTTATTCAAGCGTTTAATAGAAATGAAAGATAGGAGATTAATTGTATGGCTCTTGTAAAACTTGCAGATGCTTATCCAAACTACAAGCAAGAAATTTTCGGCGGCGATGACATCAAAGGATATGATGTTTATACCGAAAGAGACGATAAAGTCGGTGGTGTTTATGATGCTCTTCTTGATGAAACAGGGCGCTTCCGGTACTTAGTACTAGACACTGGGTTCTGGGTCTTTGGTAAGAAAGTTTTGGTGCCTGTTGGTCGCGTCCAAATGGATTATGATCGCCACCGCGTTTATGTTACAGGTCTGACCAAAGAGCAAGTAGAAAGCTTGCCTGAGTACAACGATAACATGACAGTTGACTACGACTACGAAGAGCGGATCAGAGGCGTTTTCAGACCAACCGCAGCTAGTACAGGTGTAGCTGCTGCCGCTGCTACTCAGCCTACCTACAGCCGTGATACCTACAACTATGATCATGACCAGCATCTCTACAATCCAACTGAGCAGGGTCAGCAGAGAATCAAACTGTATGAAGAGCGTTTGTTTGCAAACAAGAACCGTCAAAAGACTGGTGAAGTTGTAGTTGGCAAACACGTCGAAACTGAGACAGCACAGGTTTCAGTTCCACTTGATAAAGAGCGCGTGATTATTGAGCGTACAACCCCAACTGATACAAGGGAAGTTACCCCCGGTAGCATTGACTTCCAGGATGGGGAAGTTGCACGGATGGAAGTTTACGAAGAAACAGCTGATATTCAAAAGAAAGCGTTTGTGCGTGAAGAAATCAACATCAGAAAAGAAGTGACTCATGAAACTGTAGATGCAACAGAAACACTTCGTCGTGAAGAGCTAGATGTTGATACTGACGGCAATCCCGTAATTAACAGAAATCGCTAGGCTTCCAAAACCCAAACTTGAATAGCTTTCCTGCACAAGCCAAAATTGTACGAGTAAGAAAGTATTCATAGCTGCTACAGGTAGAGCAAGCAACTTAGTTGGCTCTACCTGTAGTTTTCAATACGGCTTTAGTTAAATTGGAAGAGAGAGGGAACAGAAATGTCTGGGAGCAAGGCGGAGTTTATAAAAAATAAAACGAGAATCAATGACTTATTAGAAAAATTAAGAACAAAACTGCGTTCATACGCTGTGATCGATATGCGAGGGCAACTCATTGGACGGATTGAGGATTTCATACTCAACCAGAGCCGCCAGTTGAACATGGTTATGTCTCGTTCAGAGGCTCAATCTACCTCCCCTCTTTTTTTATTAAGTAGTAGATATATTCAGAAAGTTGATACACCTAATCGAGTGCTTTTTGTAGACCTCACTCAAACAGAACTTAACCAGCTACCTGTGTATCAACCTTCTGTTCAGGATGTGAAGGCGGTTTCAGAACCCTTGGTGACACCCCCAGTCACTCAGGTAAGCCACACCAGTTTAGAGAATAGTGAAACTCCACTTCCCAAGCCTGAATCTTTAACAACGGAATATCCAGAAGAATTGAATAACCAAACTATGATTGATGATTCTGACCTGAGAGAGGTAGTAGAAGAAGAAATTGTTCGTTTGCTAGAAGAACGGTTAGTTATCAACCGCAGCAAACGGAAAATAGGCGAGGTTGTTGTTCGCAAAGAAATTGAAACTCGTATTGTAGAGGTACCTGTTCAACGCGAGAAGTTAATCATTGAGCAAGTTGGCTCAGAAACTATACAACTCGCAGAAATTGACTTAGGACATGGGGAAGTTACTGGTGTTGAACTGAGAGACGCATCTCGTTCAGATAGTGCTGTACCTCAGCTAGCAGCGCCAACTTCTGATAACCGTCCGACTGTGACTGGGGAATTTCTGTCTCCGAAAGCGGCGAGTAATCTTTTAGAAGCGATCGCCCTTCAAGGACGGCATGGCTGTGCCAAAGTACGTGTGGAACTGGTTTTAGATAACCCAGAACTTCAGGAAACCTACCAGAAAATGTTTGATCGTTGCTCTAGGCAGTAAATCAGTAGCTTTCGCAAGAGGCTCCATCAGCCTTCCGCTCACAACGAGAACAGGACAGTATCTTCGCCCCAATTGTCAATCACTAGTTTGATGATAAGATTTATGAAGTAGCTGAATTACCTTGTAGATGTTACTAATCTAGATGACAATTTAGATCTCCTCCGAAAGGGGGATGATTTTTTATAATTATCTTCACCTTGAGGAAGATCGTAATTCATCATGTTACTTTAGTAGATTGTTTGTAGCGGAACTTTCAGTGAATGTTCGCGTCGAAAATAACATCAAAGGGTAGTTTTCTATACCGCTACAATAATTACATCAAGGAAGCCTAACCATGCAGACTTTACGAGTTGGATTTTTATCTTTTCACGATCATCTAGATAGAAATGCTTGGTCAGGTACGCTATTCTATATGCAAGGAGCTTTAAAGGCAAGAGACATACAGGTAGTTTCTTTGAGAGAAGCGAAAAAAAAATCCCTTTGGCAGAAGATTTGGCAAAAGATTTCGAGGTATGTAGGGAATAAAAACAGTTCTTCAGAAGAAAAACTTGGCTCACTTAGTTACATTGCTGAACGTCATAAATTTATTTCTGGAGTAGAAAAAAAGCTTGCCGAAACACCGTGCGATGTAATTTTTGCTCCTATCGCTTCGAGAGAGTTGATGTTTCTAAAAACAAGTATTCCGATTATTTACTTATCGGATATAACCTTCAGTTTGTATCATCAACTCTATGAACCAGGTTTTGATAAACAAGAATGTGATTGGGCATCAAAACAAGAATCAATAGCGATTTCAAAGGCGAGCAAGCTCATCTATTCCTCTCAATGGGCGGCTGATTCAGCCATCTCTGACTATCAGGCTGAGGCAGACAAGATCGAAATTATTCCTTTTGGAGCCAATTTAGATACTCCTCCTTTAGCTGAGGAAGCTTTAGCGAAAAAGCCAACTTCAACTTGTCGCTTATTGCTAGTTGGAAAAGATTGGTACAGGAAAGGTGGAGATATTGCCTTTCAAACACTGATTTCCCTCTTGCAAAAGGGAGTAAATGCTGAGCTAGTTGTCGTTGGCTGTATGCCTCCTGCTGAGATTAAACACGACAAGCTCATTGTTATCCCTTACTTGAACAAAAATGTACCTAAAGAACGCAATCAACTTGATAAATTGTTTTTGAATTCACATTTTTTCATTCTTCCCACTCGTGCTGATTGTTCACCGATTGTAACTTGTGAAGCCAATGCCTTTGCTCTACCTGTACTAACTACTGATGTTGGAGGAATTCCTACAATTATCAAAGAAGGGAAAAACGGTTACACATTACCACTTTCAGCATCAGGTGATGATTACGCTAATTTAATCATAGAAAACTTCTCTGAGGAGAGTGTCTATGAGAATCTAAGGCACTCTTCCAGAAAAGAATATGAGACACGTTTGAATTGGGATAGATGGGCAGAACGATTCCATCAGGAAGCAATGGATTTGCTGAATCAGACAAACCGACAAAGGGAGACAGTTGTAGTAGAACGCCTTACTAAGAGTATGGCTTCTAAATAATTCGGTGAAATGATGAGGATGTTTTACAGGTAAATCAAGGAATAGCTAAGCGCCACGGAAGTATTAGTATAGTTGTTAGAACCTTGTCCAGCTATTTTGAAATATCTTCATCATCGGTGTGAAACAGAGAATAGTTCAATAGAGCGATCGCACCAGCAGAGCCTTAAAGAACTTTGGACGTTCCACAAAACTGCCGTCAGAAGAGGTAATAAATCGCTCCAATCCCAAGTCAATGCCAATAGCACGACCGTGAACGGGTACATCAGGAATGCTCACATCCGACTGGATGGTTACAACGACTGCATTTATTGGTTGCCTCCGTGCCTACGGCAACCCGATCTCTTCAATCCCGACGCTCAATCGTTACGCGGTACAAGGGGTAGCCTTGATGTGTCCGCGTCGATTATAGCGCGGGGCTTACGGCGTTTTTGCTAAAACTATAGGATCCAGCAATTTCCCAACTCGGTGGTGGCAGTTACTTTTGGTTTTTAGAGTAAGCCGTTCTTTCAAGCAACAACCACTAATAGCCCTGATTTTCTGAGGGTACTAGACAATGACTTTAGGCAAAAGTACCCGAATGGGTGAAGCATGAAGTCAAAATCTTGTTTAGTTTTGTTAAACATCACGTTGTTTCCTGCCGACGGTTACAGCAAGTCGAGGAAACTTTTTGCATAAAAGGCACAAGAAAGGGTGATAAGTACTATAGCTACCGCAGCTACCGCGCAAAAACTGACTTTTACAAGCGTTCTAGTCTACTTTTTCCGCTGTGACATGGCTTCCACAGGGTTGCCATCTACCTCAATCTCAGGAGAGATCAGTTGGACTGCTCTCTTTTCTAACGCATTTGAATGTGATGTATGCTTCAGACGCTTTCTGAATCTCCGATTTTGCTGAACATGTGGAAGTCTAAGCAAATGGATAGAATTCTTGAAATTGTCCAACAGGCTCTCGCCACTGGCTACTTAACAGTTGAAGCCGAGAATCGATTGCGGCTGCTTTTGCAAACAACAAAGTATGGCTTAGACGATTTAAACGCTTTCATGACATTACAGCAATCCGCGATGGCAGGTCTTGTAAAGCAAGAGTCCCGTGAAGGGAAGCATACCCAGCGTCTTTATGCTTCGAGTTCTGTGGACAGCTAGCCCTGGCTTTTTGCGATCGCGCTGCATCCTGCTCTTAATTATCACACTTGGTCAGAAGACCTTCCTCAACTATCTGAGTCCTTCGTCGAGGCAGTCAGGTCGGGACTATGTCTGGCACTGGGATGGGGCTAGCAATTGTCAAAGAAAGTGTGGACTTACCCAAAAAATCAGGTGCCAGTTAGAGAAGCGACCATCTAGCGTATTGATCGCACCGCTTTCCGATAAGATGAGAAAATGCCTAGAACTAGGTAAGTAACACAGCTTGAAAAGTTCAACCGACTAGGTTGAGGAACATTTTATGAACCAAGAGATTTTTGAGAGAGTTAAGAAAATAGTTACGGAACAACTGGAAGTTGACCCAAATGACGTAACGCCTGAAGCCAACTTTGCCAACGATTTAAATGCCGATTCCCTGGATACTGTTGAACTCGTGATGGCTTTGGAAGAAGAGTTCGACATCGAGATTCCGGATGAGGCTGCTGAACAGATTGCGACCGTCCAAGCGGCTGTAGACTATATCAGTAATAAAGCAGAAGCTCCTGCTTAAGATGAGCTTTAGGATTTCACGAGAAGTTCTGCGTTTTGGGTGTGCAAACCCTGTTTTACTGGCATCATGACAAATTTTGAAAAAAAGCGCGTCGTTGTTACAGGTCTCGGTGCAATTACACCGATAGGCAACACTGTAGCTGAGTACTGGGAAGGGTTATTGAGCGGGCGTAATGGCATTGCTCCGATTACTTTGTTTGACCCATCCCGGCACGATTGCCGAATTGCTGGTGAGGTGAAAGGCTTCGATCCTCATAAGTACATGGAACGCAAAGAAGCAAAGCGTATGGATCGCTTTGCTCAATTTGGGGTATGTGCCAGCAAGCAAGCTCTGGCAGACGCTCAGTTTGTAATTAACGAGCTGAACGCAGAACAGGTGGGTGCAATTATTGGCACGGGTATTGGTGGACTCAAAGTATTAGAAGATCAGCAAGAGATCTACCTAACTCGTGGTCCGGATCGATGTAGCCCGTTTATGATTCCGATGATGATTGCCAACATGGCAGCGGGTCTGACGGCAATTCATACGGGTGCAAAAGGACCGAATAACTGCACAGTGACTGCCTGTGCAGCGGGTTCTAATGCTGTAGGGGATGCATTTCGCTTGGTGCAACGAGGCTATGCTCAGGCGATGATTTGTGGAGGCACCGAAGCCGCTGTAACACCGTTGTCTTTTGCAGGCTTCGCTGCTGCCCGTGCCCTCTCTACCCGTAACGATACGCCTGAATCAGCTTGCTGTCCCTTTGATCGCGATCGCGATGGCTTTGTGATGGGCGAAGGATCTGGTATTCTCCTCTTGGAAGAACTAGAACACGCTCTCTCCCGTGGGGCGAAAATTTATGCCGAAATCGTTGGTTACGGGATGACCTGCGATGCTTATCACATCACCTCACCTGTACCAGGTGGAGAAGGTGCAGCTAGGGCAATGCAGCTAGCGTTAAAAGACGCTGGGATTACGCCAGAGCAAGTGAGCTACATCAATGCTCACGGCACCAGTACCCCAGCTAACGATGCGACGGAAACAGCAGCAATTAAAAAAGCTTTAGGTGAACACGCTTACAAAGTAGCCGTTAGTTCCACCAAATCAATGACCGGACATCTATTGGGTGGCTCTGGTGGCATTGAGGCTGTCGCCGCAGTGATGGCAGTAGCTAATGACAAAATTCCACCAACAATCAATTTAAAAAATCCCGATCCCGCTTGTGACCTTGATTATGTACCAGGTTCCAGTCGCGATCAAAAGGTAGAAGTGGTATTATCCAATTCTTTTGGGTTTGGCGGTCACAATGTCACGTTAGCATTCAAGAAATACAGGTAGGGATGAATTTCTAGTCCCTATCGACGGCTCTACTCTGTAATCCCCAACGCTTGCTCATCGATCCCCCTAATGGGATGATGAGAGTATAGCCTTAGGGTGACCGAGAGCTGTCAAGTTCAGGACTGACGCTCTAGTATCCCCCAATTGCCCCAAAAATTTTTGGCGTCACTAGGGGGATCAACTGGGTAAAAATACCTAAAATAATCTAAAGGGTGCGTAAGTCCGAGAGTTCTAGCTCACACAAATCTTGCGTTAAACCTTAGTTCACGTTTAGTCATTAAACAGAAATTATGGCCGTTGCAACCCAACAATCTCTCGAAGAACTGTGCATCAACTCCATCCGCTTTTTAGCGATTGACGCGGTAGAGAAGGCCAAATCTGGTCATCCAGGGCTGCCGATGGGCGCAGCACCGATGTCATTCGTGCTGTGGGATCGCTTTATGCGGTTTAATCCCAAAAATCCTGCCTGGTTGAATCGCGATCGCTTCTTACTGTCTGCGGGGCATGGCAGTATGTTGCAGTATGCACTGCTCTACCTAACAGGTTATGAGGATCTTACCCTCGAAGACCTCAAGCAATTCCGCCAATGGGAGTCAAAAACCCCTGGTCACCCAGAAAACTTCATGAATCCTGGGGTCGAGATTACAACCGGACCTTTGGGTCAAGGGCTTGCCAATGGTGTTGGAATTGCAATGGCTGAAGCACACTTGGCAGCCAAATTTAATAAACCTGATTTCCCCGTCATCGACCACTATACCTACGTCATATTAGGTGATGGTTGCAACATGGAAGGCGTAACCAGCGAAGCCTGTTCCTTAGCTGGACACTTGGGGCTAGGCAAGCTAATTGCCCTCTACGATGACAATCATATTTCCATCGACGGTTCCACCGACCTAGCATTTACAGAAGATGTCGGTAAGCGCTATGAAGCCTACGGCTGGCACGTCCTGGTTGTAGAAGATGGCAACACCGACTTGGATGCAATTCAAAAGGCAATTGAAACAGCCAAATCAGTCACCGACAAGCCTTCTTTAATTAAGGTTCGGACAACAATCGGCTATGGTTCACCCAATAAAGCTGATAGCCACGATGCCCACGGTGCAGCCCTCGGTGCAGCGGAAGTAGAGGCGACACGCAAGAACTTGGGTTGGGAATACGAGCCTTTTGTTATTCCAGAAGATGCTCTGAGCCACTGGCGCAAGGCGATTGATCGCGGAGCAAAAATAGAAGAAGAGTGGAATCAACTGTTTGATCGTTACAAGGAGAAATATCCTCAAGAAGCCGCCGAACTACACCGGATGCATGAGGCTATACTCCCAGAAGGCTGGGATTCCGTTCTGCCTACATACACACCAGAGGACAAGGGGGAAGCTACCCGCGTCCAATCAGGTAAAGTCCTAAATGCTCTAGCTGGCGTTCTCCCAGAACTCATCGGTGGTTCTGCTGACTTAGCTCCTTCCAACAATACCTATCTGAAGACTTTCCCCGGAGACTTCCAAAAGGATCAATACGAGAATCGCAACCTCCGCTTTGGAGTGCGTGAGCATGGTATGGGAGCCATCTGCAACGGTCTTGCTTTGGATGGATCGGGGCTGATTCCTTACTGCGCTACCTTCTTGGTGTTTACCGACTATATGCGAGCGGCGATTCGCCTCTCTGCTTTGTCTGAAGCGGGTGTTATCTATGTGATGACTCACGACTCAATCCAGCTCGGCGAAGATGGTCCGACACACCAACCGATTGAACATATTGCCTCTCTACGAGCAATTCCCGACTTGCTAGTAATTCGCCCTGCTGATGGCAATGAAACATCCGGGGCATACAAGGTGGCGATTGAGACGGCTAGGGGAATGAAATTCGGTAATAAGACACTGCCTTCGCTCCTCGCTTTCTCTCGGCTAGCACAGCCCAATCTGCCCAATACTTCTATTGAGGGAGTAGCAAAAGGCGCTTATATCCTGTCAGATAGCGATGGCACGCCTGATCTTATTCTGATTGGGACAGGTAGCGAAACCCAACTCTGTGTCAAAGCAGCAGAGCAGTTGCGTGGTGAGGGCAAAAAAGTACGGGTCGTTTCAATGCCCTGTTGGGAGTTGTTTGAAGCTCAGGATGCAGACTATCGGGAATCCGTACTGCCCAAAGCTGTAACCAAGCGAGTTTCGGTGGAAGCAGGCACTAGCTTTGGCTGGAGTAAATACACTGGCAGTGAGGGAGTCTCAGTCAGCATTGACACCTTTGGTGCTTCCGCTCCTGGCCCAGTCTGCATGGAGAAGTTTGGCTTCACGGTAGATAACGTGGTAGCAAAGGCTAAAGAGTTGTTGGGTTAAGTGCCTTGAATAGTTGTTAGTTTTTAGACGGCTAATCAACTCAAAATGTTAATTAACAAAGCTCTCTACTCCTAAAGGTAGGGGGCTTTTCTCTTGATTTGTAATTTAGGTTACAAAGACTACTTAAGATTCCTTTTATATTTCGACGTTAAGCATGGAGCCTTGACATTCCATCAAGGTGGCTTGAAAAGGTTCTAATTATTAGGCGGCGTGGGTGTGAAGGAGAACAGAAATACGATGAAAAAGCCAAAGTGGTCAGGATTGGCGTATCGCCATTGGCATAGAGGTGTAGTAGTGGTAAAAAGTCTAGGGCAGACGATTGCGAAATCTTTGAAGTCTTTTTTACCGCGTCACTGGCCTTGGATAGCCGGAACAACGGCTGGAGTTGTCCTGCTTTGGGGTTTGGTCGGCACCTTGTCACCTGTTGTCGGGGCAACAGCAGCAACTCATACGGTGATGTCTACAACTGAAAATGTGATCTGGGGGGAGCTATTCAAGCCGGATAGCAAGCCAATTTTGAGCGTGAAATCAGGCGATCGCATCGTCATGCAGACGATTTCCCACGAAGGCATCCTTGCCGATCAAGGAGACACCACCGAGTTTTTCACAAAAGCGGGGATTACTAAAGAGAAAATCCTGCCTGACCAGCTTACTGTCAAGGCTAAGGTAGAAAAAACTGGACCAGGACCCCACGTTATTACAGGTCCAATCTTTGTAGAAGGTGCTGAACCTGGAGATGTCCTGGAAATCAAGACCCTTAAAATTGACTATCGGGCACCCTATGGCGTAATTTCTAACCGTCACAACAGAGGTTCACTACCCGGTGAGTACCCAGAAAATGATGCTCCTATCTACACAAAAGTAATTCCTATTGATGCAGAGCGTGAAATAGGCTTATTTCGCCCTTCCAATGGACGACCGAATGTAGAAATTCCCCTGAAGCCGTTTATGGGACTTATGGGAGTAGTTCCGGCTAACCGGGAAGATGCAGTCAACTCCGTACCACCTGGAATTTATGGTGGAAACATTGACATCAAGCACATTGGAGAAGGCACCAGCCTCTACTTGCCTGTTCAAGTACCAGGGGCGCTATTTTACTCCGGTGACCCTCACTGCGCTCAAGGCAATGGGGAAGTCGCTTTGACAGCGATTGAATGCTCCCTGACTCCGACATTTGAGCTAGTTGTCCATAAGGACATGAAACTAGATACACCAATGGCTGAAACACCGGATGCATGGCTAGCGATTGGACTAGATAAGGACTTGGACGAAGCGATGAAGAAGTCGGTGCGGGAGTCCCTGCGAATTATTGAAGAGAAGTACGGAATGACGAAAGCAGATGCCCTACTCCTAGGAAGTGCAGCAATTGACTTTGAAGTTTCCCAGGTGGTGGATATTGTTAAAGGCATTCATGGGGTAATTTCCAAAGACTTGCTCAAAGACCTTGAGCTTTGATGGGTCGTTGTAGAGAGTTACCTGAAACATCTCTACACGCTGTAAAGTCATAACCAAATAGCAGTTTGGCAATAACACAGTTTTGGAGAAGGGATACATAGACAGTTGGCGATCGCGCTTTTCGGCACCACCAAAGGCAGATCGCAAACAGTCCATTACCTATTATTCCTAAGCTATGTTTATTTACAGCCGTTTTCGATTCAGTACAGCATAAGGGCGCACGGCGGTGCGCCCTTACAAGCAATTTGTACTTCATCGACTGGAAAAACGCTATATTCTTCGCCAATTGCGGGGTTTAGTCCTCACAGTAAGATCACCCTTGATTGAGTTCCACGCTCTCATTTAATGTCCATGCATCAACATTCTGCCTCCTGTACTCATCACACAACCTCTATTAGTCAGCCATCTCAGACCACAAATAAGGTGAGGTTACTGGTTACAGTTCTAGTTCTCATTTGTAGCTTTGCCCTAGCAGAGCTAGCAGTAGGGCTATTTAGCCACAGTCTTGCACTCTTGGCTGATTCGGGACACATGGCATCGGATTGTTTCGCCCTAATTTTAGCCCTGCTAGCGACCTGGCTCTCTCAGAGGCGTCGATCCAGTAATTTAGAATCCGGAAACCATTGGTTTGAGGTACTGGCAGCACTGGTCAATGGGGTGGGACTGGTAGTTATTGCAGTATGGGTTGGCTGGGAAGCGGTTGAACGCCTACAGTCTCCCCCAGTTGAAATTCTCAGTCTGCCTATGTTAGCGACGGCTAGCGTCGGTTTTGGGGTTAATAGTATCAATATTTTCCTGCTGCACAAAGACAGCCACAACGACCTCAATCTTAGAGGTGCATTTCTCCATGTCCTTGCTGATGCGGCAAGTTCAGTGGGTGTGATTATTGCCGCGATCGCAGTTTGGGCACTGAACTGGATCTGGGCAGATGGGGTGATTAGCCTATTAGTGTCAGGGCTGATTATTATTAGTGCAACTCCCTTAATCATCCAGAGCCTCAACACTCTCTTGGCTAAGTCTTCTGAATGTTAATAAGCGGCTAAACGTCTGGTTCATGTAATCGGTGGCTTAGATCGCCATCGGATAATTTCCGACTTGAAAGAGCATTGAGCAAGCGGCTTAACTTAGCATGGTATAAGTTAGACGGCTGCAAATTTTCTTGCTGCAAGTACATATCAACTAATTTAGCTTCAGTCAATGTCGCTGTACTTAGGTCGGCACCGTTCAGGTTGGTACTACTCAGGTTTGCCCCGCTCAAGTTGGCAGCAAGTAAACTCGTCGGATAATAGATGTTGGCACCAAGCAAATTCGCATAACTCAGGTTAGTCCCAAACAAATTCGCATAACTTAGGTCGGCACCAAGCAGGTTTGCCCCAAACAGGTCGGCACCAAACAAGTTGGTATAACTCAGGTCAGCACCTAAGAGGTTTGCCCCAAATAGATTTGCCCCCAATAGGTTGGCAAAACTTAGATTTGCACGACTCAAACAGACATCGCTCAGGTTGGCATACCTCAAGTTGGCATTCAACAAAACAGCACCACGTAGGTCAGCATCACTTAAGGAAGCACCCAACATCTCGGCACCGCTCAAGTTGGCATAACTTAGGTCAGCATTTAACAACTCGGTACTCAACAGGTCGGCACCAAACAGGTTCGCACCACTGAGGTCGGTACCACTGAGGTCGGCATCAATTAAGCTAGCACCACTGAGGTCGGCACCATTAAAATTGACACCCAACAGATTGGCATCGTTCAAGTCGGCACAAGTCAATTGAGCGTTACGAAAATTTCTTTCTCCTGCTTGATAACGCTCTAGGAGTTCTGAGGCATCCATATTTGCGTTTGAGATTTTTGGCAGTTTAATTGTTTTCAAAAAAACTAGCGCCACCTAAATGAGGCTTAGACGCTCTACAACGTTCAGCGAGGTAAAGTAGATGCAGCGAGGCTGTACGAAGTAGTTAGTGGGATTAATGAAAGACGTATCTCTGTCGCGATTGAGCTTAGGCTCAATCGCCGCAATCTCACTTTATTCAGTTAATTTACGCAGATGAGGACTGAGATTTAGGTAATGAAAAATACTTGCAAGGTATCTAGATATATCTTGGCTGGTCTTTTAAAAAATGTAAAGTAAAGTAAACTGTCTTTATTAAGTCTTTGAAAAAAACGACTAGATACTTAAGTAGAGTACGGGCACTTGGCGATCGCTTCTACAACCCCAAGTGCCTGATTAGCATCAGAGGTTTTGATGAATGTACTCTAGAATGCCATTTGCGATCGCCTGAGCCATTTGGTTCTGAATCAGCAGGGATGATGTATCAGGCAACTGCGCTGTTTGTTCCGGACTCGGTAACTGTACCGTCCATTGAGTAGGAGAGATTCCCCGGAACTTTACTTGTTGGGGATCGATTGTATAGCCAGGGTTTAATTCAACTACCAAGCGAGTCGTTTGTTCGTCAAATTGCCCCACTCGCACAGAACGGATTGCCCCGCCCACTGGCTGCTCGATTTTTGGGCGTCCCAGGCTGATACCAGGCAAATCAATCACTAAACGAGTGGGATTAACAATTAGCTGTGCTTTAGGTTGAACCCCCTGGTCTGTCGTAAAGCTTAGCCGATTCTGATCAGCGTCAAAACGCCAAGTTAGCAGTCTCGCCGCTTCAGCAGGAGATAAAAACAGAAAAAAGCCCAAAAAACTGGGTAATAACCACTGCAGTCTCACAGTCAAACTTCCTCAAACTAGGCTAATGTTACGCAATCAATCGCTTGATGCAGGAATTTTAGATTGTCCCACACCTGTTGCACCTTAGCGTTTGCAGCGTATGGCATAACAAGGTGCCTCTAACTAGTACAGGAACTGAAATGAAGCTCAATTATCTAAAATCTCAACAGGATTAGCCTTCAATCGGAAAAATTTCTCATTTTTTTGAACTGAGACATAGCGATCGCCTACTTAACGTGGTGATACTACAGAATTTATAAAGATAACAATGCCCTAGAACCTTGTAAAATTCATCAAAATGGACTAGCTTGCTACCCCACCTCGCTACGGTACATAGAAAATGGCAAGGTCGCCCCTGCTCAAAGCTCTACGTCAAGCCTATAGAATTACTCAGATTTCAAGAAAAAGTGGTATTCCTCCAACCGAGGTAATTAGTCGTCTTAATGAAAAACTCTCTCGTCGCCGCCTGTTACAAGGTGGTTTAGCTTTAGCGGGAGCTGCTGCTGCTACGACATTTAGGCGGGATAACCAAACTGCTGTTGCTCAATCGGGAGCCTCTCCAGTCCTAGTAGTGGGTGCAGGCATTGCTGGACTAACGGCTGCCTATCGCCTGAAACAAGCTGGTGTTCCTGTAGATATCATTGAAGCCAGAAAGCAGGTGGGTGGTCGGATTCGGAGTTTACCCAAAGCGGCTGGCACCCAGATTACCGCAGAACTGGGGGGAGAATTCATTGATACAGACCATACTTGCTTGCGAGGGCTAGCTGAGGAACTTGGCTTTAATATCGTTGACCTGCTAGCGGCTGAGCAGGGGTTGATACAAGAAACGTACTTCTTTGGAGGACGCAAAGTTCCCATCGAGGAAATTATCAATGACTTTGCGCCTGTTGCTGAACAAATTGATGCCGATTTAGTAGCGATTGAGAATTTTGAGAGCTACGCAACACCTGATCCAGCTACTGCCGCTTTAGATAATCTCTCAATTACAGAGTATTTAGAGCGTATCCCGACTACCGCGACCATGCGGCAAATAATCCAGGTTGCTTATACGGGAGAGTATGGTCGAGAGGCAGAAGAACAGTCCTGTCTGAATCTCATCTATTTAATCGGCACTGAATCTGGTGAATTTGAGATCTACGGAACCAGTGATGAGCGTTACTACATTGCTGGCGGTAATGACCAAGTTCCCCGTCGATTAGGGGAGTTATTAGCAAATTCTCTTAGAACCGAAACCGTTTTAGAGTCACTTAGCCACAGTCCTGATGGTCGCTACCAGGTCGCATTACGTTCAGGAGGTAGTACTAGCGATCGCACGTATGAACGAATCTTGCTTACCTTGCCCTTTAGTGTGCTACGCTCAATTCCGCTCAATGTGGCTTTACCGCCAGCGAAAAGATTAGCCATTGACACGTTAGGCTATGGCACCAACACCAAATTGATAACTGGCTATACCGAAAAAGTTTGGCGCAGCCGCTATAGTTCCACTGCCAACGTCTATACAGACTTAGGGTTTCAAAATACTTGGGAGACTAGTCAGAGTCGCTTTACCCCTGGAAACGGCTTAATTACTAACTTCACTGGAGGACAGCAAGGTATAACCCTCGGAACAGCAACGCCAGAGTTTCATGTTCAAAGACTAATGCCGCAACTAGAACAAATTTTCTCTGGCATTAGTGCCACCCAGTTGCAGGGTAAAGCTGTACGAGCGTATTGGCCAGGAGAGCTATACAGTCGTGGCTCATACTCCTGTTATTTAGTAGGGCAATGGACACAGATGTACGGCGTAGAAGGTGAGCGCGTGGGCAATCTATTTTTTGCTGGTGAACACTGCTCCCTAGAGTATCAAGGTTACATGGAAGGTGGCTGCGAAACGGGCGAAGCCGCTGCCGCAGAAATCTTGGAAGATTTAGGGCTACAAGCTCACGCTGTCCAACAGAAAACTAGACTTTTAAAAAATCGCCGTGCGCGTTTTAGCAAAAGCAAGCGGTTGCCAATTCAGCAATGGTAAGGAGACTTTAAGGTTGGTGGCAAAATGTCAAAACCTGTTTCATCTTTTCTGTTAAATTTTCCTTTTCTTCTACCAGCAATAGTATTGATTCCTTCTTTATCAGGGAGCGCCATCTCTCTCGCTATACCGATATCGGAGGTTGAGCTTCCCCTTTGTTATATGGAAACAGTTGATGGGAGAAGGATAGATCTAAAAGATTTATGTCCTTCAGGAACGGAAGATGTTAGCAGTGCTTGCACTTCAGGCGATGCTGAAATACCAATTACTAATGTGAGGTATAACGGCAACTCACTAAGAGGTCAAGTAACCAATCGAACTTGTAAAACAGTGAATCTTGTCAGAGTCAATTATCAAGTTATTGATGAGCAGGGTAATCAGATTGATAATGGATTTATCTATGCTCAACCCTCAACAGTTGCTCAGGGAAAAACAGCCTCATTTGGAGGGAGTATTTCAGCAGGTGCTGAGGTAAATATTACTCATGTCGAATGGAGTGATAGGTAAGTAGTAGAGGTTGAAAGAATGGGAGAAGGTCGTGAGTCATACTGGAGGATAACGTGAATACCTATAGAAAATTGGCGCTTGCGATCGCTGGATTAACCTTGAGCTTCGCTGCAATAGAACCTGACTCTGTACACGCAGCAGTAATCAATTATGACTTCCGTGTGGATATAACCACTGGTTCATTAGCCAACAATACCTATGAGGGTTCCTTCAACTACGATGACTCAACCTTAACAGGAATCGGAGTAGAGGCAGTTGGAGTCACAGAGGGATTGTTCATCCTCTTTGATTTTTTCGGTGAAACCTATACTCAAACTGATGAGTTGAGTTTCCCTAATTTCCCTATAGCTGTGTTCAATAATGGTAATTTAGTAGGATTGAACTATCTAGTTGCTGATTTTGATAATTCTCTTGATGATTTTTCCGTTTTCTCTATTTTTGGTGATGACACCACTTTATTGAATGCTGGAAATCAGTTTAGCTATCAAGTTAATTCATTTGATTCCTTTGAAGGAAATGTGACGTATTCTTTAGATTCGCCTTCTACTTCGATTCCTGAGCCGGATGGCGTTCTTGGAGTGAGTTTGCTGGGTATTGCTTGGTTATTGAATAGAGCGATCGCATTCTCTCATCATGCCCAGATAACGCGGCTAAGGAGAAAGGCACCATTGATTTAGTAGCCGCTTTGAATGCACTTTGATACAAGATTTCAGATACTGATTGAACGACTCTTTGGTTTAAACCTCCAGTAAATATTTTCTTAATGGCAGAAATTGGCGAAATCCTTCAATCATTCCAACGCTTTGGTGTGCATTTGGGACTAGAGCGAATTACTAAACTTTTGGCAGATTTAGGCAATCCACACCATGCAGTTCCAGTAATTCATGTAGCCGGGACAAATGGCAAAGGTTCTGTTTGTGCTTACCTCTCTGCTGTGCTAACTGAGGCAGGTTATCGAGTTGGACGTTATACTTCCCCGCATTTAATTGATTGGAATGAGCGAATTTGTCTGAATGAACAGCCAATTTCAACTGACGCTTTGCGAGAATTCCTGCTACGGGTTAAAGCGGCAATTCCAGAGGACTGTGACGATTCACCGACTCAGTTTGAAGTCATTACAGCAGCGGCTTGGTTGTATTTTCAACATCAGCAGGTTGATGTCGCTGTCGTGGAAGTGGGATTAGGGGGACGGCTGGATGCCACCAATGTATGCGATCGCCCTCTTGTCTCGATCATCACGTCCCTCAGTCGGGAACACTGGCAAAACCTTGGCCCTACCTTAGCTGATATTGCAAGAGAGAAAGCAGGCATCCTCAAAGCAGGTTGTCCAGCTGTCGTCGGGCAATTTCCAGCAGAAGCTGAGGCAGTTGTAAAGCAGCGAAGACAAGAATTAGAATGCCCTACGGTTTGGGTAAAATCAGCTAAGCGGATTCAAGAAGGTTGGGCAGAATATGAGGGTATTAAGTACCCGTTGCAACTACTGGGAGATATTCAGCTAAGTAATTCAGCACTTGCGATCGCTACCCTAAAAATCCTCCGTTCACAAGGATGGAAGATTTCAGACGATGTAATTGCCTCTGGGATGGCAAAAGCCACTTGGCAGGGACGCCTTCAGTGGACTCACTGGCGCAATCATCGCTTACTCATTGACGGGGCACACAATCCTGCTGCTGCCGTTGCCCTGCGTCAGTATGTTGATACTCTAAATACTCCAGTTACGTGGGTGATGGGCATTCTTTCGACTAAAGACCATGCTGACATCTTCGAGGCAATCCTACGCCCATGCGATCGCTTATACCTAGTGCCAGTACCCGACCACAGTTCAGCCGACCCAGATGCCCTCGCTATCGTCGCTAAAGATCGTTGCCCAGAACTACAGGATTGCCGCACTTTTCCTAACTTAGAGGCAGGGCTACAAGCTGCAACGAGTTCAAACTTGGCGGAACCCTCAAACCGTTTAATTGTCTTGTGCGGTTCCCTTTATCTTGTTGGTTATTTTTTGAAGCAAAATCGCTTGGATATTGGAAAAGATTCTATCGAGTCTGATGGATGAATGTATTGCTCAACACATAAACTCTTAAGCTAAATGCTCCAATTTTGTCGCAACATTCACATTTAGAGGACACTCACAATCGTCTCGCTGTAGCCACCGTTGCCCTACCTGATACAGACTTGCCATCACTGGCTGAAGGTCTTGTCCTTTTTCGGTTAGAGAATACTCAACACGAGGTGGAATTTCTGGAAAAACGTGGCGGGAAACTAAGCCATAAGCTTCTAATTCTCTCAATCTTATTGTGAGTGTTTTCGTGCTAATCCCTGGTAGAGCTTCGAGAAATTCATGGGTACGACGATTTCCTGTGAAAAGCTCTCGCAGAATCAGAAGTGCCCACTTACTACCAATGATGTCTAATGTAAACTGAATCGGGCATTTTACCTTCAAGCACTCACTCGTCTCCAGCATGAGATCACTCTAAATGCAGATGTTTACAATTTGTATTCTCAACTATCTTCCTATGAGTTCTAATCAGAAGTTGCTCATTAATTGGAGATTTAACTTTATCTTAAGGAAACACTCAGTGAAAGACTGTGCCTAAATTTTTTACTTCTGGTAACTATACGGTTGAGGAAGTAACTGACTTGTTAAGTAGAGCAGGGATTAGTAGGATGCAATTAGGAAAGATGTACAGCAATTAAAAGCTACATTCTTAACAGAATATTTGCTTTTTGCTAGAGAGGTTGCTGATGAACAGATTGCTTGTCGGTGTACTGGTAATGGAGGCGCTTTGCTAATAGCACATGGTTTTGTATCAGTCAAAAGGTCATTCATCATTTGTTGATTGTCACTGAATCCATAAACGACTCACTTAACTGCTTCACACATTGCACTTATTGAAAAAGGCAGAAATTCAGTATGACTCAAGCGATCGCACCTACCGTAGAAACAAAACCCCTTGCCGCAGAAGAATTACGCAAAATGAACGCCTACTGGCGTGCGGCTAACTACCTTTCCGTCGGGCAAATCTATCTACTTGACAATCCACTGCTGAAGGAACCACTGACGCTAGAACACGTTAAGCCTCGGCTACTCGGACATTGGGGTACGACTCCGGGGCTTAACTTCATCTACGTTCACTTCAACCGCATCATTAAAAAATACGATCTAAATTCCATCTACATTGCAGGGCCAGGACATGGCGGCCCAGGATTAGTCGCCAACACTTACCTGGAGGGTAGCTACAGCGAGTACTTCCCTCATATTTCCCAAGATGCTGAGGGGATGCAGAAGCTGTTTAAGCAGTTCTCCTTTCCGCGTGGAATTCCTAGCCACGTTGCCCCTGAAACTCCTGGCTCGATTCACGAAGGTGGCGAACTGGGTTATGCCGTTTCTCATGCTTACGGTGCTGCATTCGATAACCCTGATTTGGTAGTTTGTTGCGTTGTGGGAGACGGGGAAGCGGAAACTGGCCCACTCGCTACCGCTTGGCACTCGAATAAATTCCTCAACCCTGCCACTGATGGTGCTGTATTGCCTATCCTGCACCTGAATGGCTACAAGATTGCGAACCCGACAATTCTTTCGCGAATTAGCCATGAGGAATTGGAAAGCTTGTTTGTTGGCTACGGTTACAAGCCTTTCTTTGTAGAAGGCTCCGATCCCGAAGCGATGCACCAGTTGATGGCTCAAACGCTGGATACTGCCATTGAGGAAATCAAAGCAATTCAGCAGGATGCCCGCACCAACGGCTTTAGCAAGCGTCCTCAGTGGCCGATGATTATTTTGCGATCGCCTAAAGGTTGGACAGGCCCCAAGGAAGTGGATGGCAAGAAAACCGAGGGGTTTTGGCGATCGCATCAAGTTCCCTTCGCAGAACTCGCCAGCAAACCTGACCACATCACAATGCTCGAAGAGTGGATGAAGAGCTACAAGCCAGAAGAACTCTTCGATGAAACAGGTAAGCTGATTGATGAACTAGCCGAACTCGCTCCCAAGGGGCAGCGTCGCATGGGTGATAACCCCCACGCCAACGGAGGTGTCCTACTTCGAGGATTGAAGCTGCCTGATTTCCAAGATTATGCCGTCGATGTGACGAAGCCCGGTACAACGTATGCAGAAGCAACCCGCGTCTCCGGTAAATTCCTGCGGGATGTGATGAAGTTAAACCAGGAAAGCCGCAACTTCCGGATTGTCGGACCCGACGAAACTGCTTCTAACCGTTGGGGTGATGTGTTTGAAGCAACCGATCGCACCTGGATGGATGACACCTACTCCTACGACGATCACCTTTCTCCTGACGGTCGCGTGATGGAAATCCTCAGCGAACATACCTGTCAAGGATGGCTAGAAGGCTATTTACTCACAGGGCGTCATGGCTTCTTCTCGTGTTATGAGGCATTTATCCACCTCGTTGACTCGATGTTCAACCAACACGCCAAGTGGCTAGAGAGTTGCCGCCACATTCCCTGGCGTAGACCTATCGCCTCGCTCAATTACCTCCTGACTTCCCACGTCTGGCGGCAAGACCACAACGGTTTCAGCCACCAAGACCCAGGTTTTATTGACCATGTGGTGAACAAAAAGGCAAGTGTGATTCGGGTTTACCTACCACCCGATGCCAATACGCTGTTATCCGTGACCGACCACTGTTTGCGTAGCCGCCACTATGTCAACGTCATCGTTGCCGGAAAACAACCCGCGTTGCAGTACCTGGATATGGATTCTGCTGTCAAACACTGCACCGCAGGTGTCGGTATTTGGGAGTGGGCAAGCAACGACCAGGAAGGTGAACCTGATGTAGTCATGGTGTGTGCAGGCGATGTTCCTACTCTGGAAACTTTAGCTGCCGTTGACTTACTGCGCCAGCACTTCCCCCAGTTGAAGGTACGATTCGTAAACGTAGTAGACCTGATGAAACTCCAGCCGGAGACAGAACATCCTCATGGTCTAAACGATAAAGACTTTGACTCAATCTTTACACCTGATAAGCCCGTCATCTTTGCCTATCATGGCTACCCCTGGCTGATTCACCGCTTAACCTACCGCCGGACAAACCACCAGAACTTCCATGTGCGGGGTTACAAAGAAGAGGGAACGACAACCACGCCTTTTGATATGGTGGTGCGGAACGATATGGATCGCTTCCATCTAGTCATGGATGTGATTGATCGCGTGCCAGGGCTTCAGTATATCGGAGCGCACGTCAAACAGATGCTCCGCGATAAGCTCGTTGAACACGTCCATTACATCTCTCAGTATGGCGATGATCTGCCAGATGTTCGGGATTGGAAGTGGTCCCACTCTGGTGGCGCTCAACCTGAAACGCCCAGTGAAACTAAATCAACGGATGCTGCTGATGAAGGGGGAACTGTGCGATCGGGCGCTCCTGTTGAGAAGTAGAGTAAGCCTTTTCTAGTAGTAGTAGGGTGCGTTAATAACGCACCTTACAAAAGCATTAACTACGCCTAAAAGTAAAGCTTGAGAGAACCGTATCAAACACCTCTTTATTAAAGATAGTAGTGGGACGACCCTGTTCAAGATTAAACGGAGCCGAGACAGTAATCATGTATCTCCGGTCGGGAGTAAAGAAAGCAACACTTCTGTGGTATCCCAGAGCGTTAACCGTGTAAGAGACAGCGGTTTGGTTGGCAACTTTGGTGTTTTCAACCTTCTCGATTGTGGGGTCGTTTTGTCTAACCAGAGTAGCTACACTACGATTTCCAGGATTAACGGGTGTTGCATAGACAGAGATACCAGAAGGAAGCTCGGTAGGAGCTTTAGTCCTTATGTAGCACTGTGCCACTTCAAACGTTCCAGGGTCAAATATCAGTACTGTATTGCTACGAAATGCCATCGATCTGTAGTTCTGCGGGATGTTAAAGCGATAACCATAGCTATCATTACGAATGATTCTGGTTTGCTTTGCAGGAGGAACTTCTACAATTCTGGGGCAAACTTGAGCCTGTACAAGATTGGATGAAGCGAACAGAGTAACGCCTGTTAATGCGGTTCCTAGTAAGATAGTTTTAAGTTTCATCATTTACCTTCAAACGATATATCTACTCAGTTGAAAAAAAGATATTGAACTATAAGGAGCAGCACATTACTCACAGCTAAGCCAACTGCCTAGCCGATTGTTGATAGATTCCTTGATGCTCAATACTTATAGCGCGGCAAACTCAGGTTCTTGCCTCGCGATAATGAGATTGACGAAGTTGAGCAACAATTTGTTCACGGAGCTATCACAATGCAGCTTGTCCTGATGCTTGAAAGTGGAGCCTTAACCTGCTGCTCAATCTCTCTTTACAAGCGTTAGAAGAATTCAAGGGATTTTAATGAAAATCTTGGTGCTGAATGCGGGGTCAAGTAGCCAAAAGAGTTGCCTTTACCAGTTGGATGATTCTCTTCCGGATGCTTCCATAGCACCCCTTTGGGAGGCAAAAATCGACTGGACAGGGAAATCAGATGTAGCTGTTTTTGAGGTGAAAACCTCTCTAGGTGCGTCTTTGGAAGAAGAACGACCAGTGGATGAGCGACAAAAAGCGATCGCCTATATGCTCAATACCCTCTGGCGCGGTAGCACTCAGGTGATTACTCAACTGAGTGACATTGATATTGTTGGACATCGGATTGTTCACGGAGGACAAGAATACACTGAGGCAACACTCGTTACACCGGATGTGAAAGCCGCCATCCAACAGCTAGCAGAGCTTGCTCCCGCCCATAATCCAGTTAACCTAGAAGGAATTGAAGCGATTGAACAAATATTGGCACAAGTGCCGCAAGTGGCAGTATTTGATACAGCCTTCCACAGCCAATTGCCGCTCTCAACCGCCGTTTACCCTGGCCCTTATGCATGGTTTGAGCAAGGGATTCGCCGCTACGGATTTCACGGAATTAGCCATCAATATTGTGTACAACGAGCCGCTCAACTACTAGGTAAACCCTTAGACTCCCTCCGAATTATTAGCTGCCATTTAGGTAACGGTTGCTCTCTAGCCGCCGTCCGTAATGGTGTGTGTATCGACACGACAATGGGCTATACACCCTTAGAAGGGTTGATGATGGGTACTCGTTCTGGTTCAGTTGACCCCAGTATCCTGATTCACCTGATGCGGCAAGGTTACGATGCTGAGCAGTTGGACAATATCCTCAACAAGCAGTCTGGGTTAAAAGGACTTTCTGGCGTTAGTGGTGATATGCGCCAAATCAAGCAATCCATTGAAGAGGGAAACTCCCGCGCACAGCTAGCATTTGATGTGTATGTCCATCGCTTGCGATCGCATATTGGTGCAATGCTTGCTTCTCTTGGAGGCTTAGATGCTCTCATCTTCACTGGTGGCGTTGGGGAAAATTCTGCACCTGTACGCGCTGCTGCCGTTGAAGGCTTTGGATTTCTCGGACTAAAACTTGACCAAGCGAAAAATCAAGCCTCTCCTGTAGATGAAGATATAGCCGCAACCGACTCCACCATTCCTGTCGTGGTTATACATACCGAAGAAGATTGGGCGATCGCAAAGGAATGCTGGCAGTTGTTAAAGGAGCTTGCGGGATAATTTAAATTTAGTTACTTTGGTTGACAGTTAACCGTCAACTGTCAACTACTGATGGCTGATTGCTCGTATAAGAACACTAGTGCAGCGCGGCAGAAATAACCCACCAGTCTAGACGGTCTTTGCGTAGCCTTTGTACTTCCACTCAAATGGTTTAGCCAGGGTTCGGTTGAAATATTCAATAAATACCAA
>NZ_JACJNU010000018.1:0-10717 GCF_014849525.1 Microcoleus sp. FACHB-SPT15
CGGCTCAATTTCTCTGACTCACACTAAGCCTGATGACACAAGCTAGTGTAAAGTTTACCCCTATTTGTCACCCCACTCAAGAGTGATGGGTTATTTCTGCCGCGCTGCACTAGTGCCAGACAAACACCTTCGCCTCATATCCGCCAAGGTCAACCAGAATGCCATCTTCACCTGCTTCTACGTCGTAGTTAGCCGTCCACTCGTGCCACGTTCCTGCTTCAGGGAAGTTAGGAACGCGATAACCAGCAAGGAAGTCGTCGGAGAAATTTGCTACGACAACCACACGAGAACCCTCACCATTCCAACGGCTGTAAGCTAACACTTTGGCTTCGGGATTTTCATGGATAAAGTCAATGTTCTCTGTATAGAGAGCATGATTGTTTTTACGAAGATGAATTAAGCCTTTCAAAAACTCAAATAGATTGCGATTGAGGTCATGACTGAGTAACGTCCAATCAATTTTTGCTTGCTCTTGAGTTTTGTACTTATACTCACCAAACTCCTCACCCATCCAGAGTAGAGGGACTCCTACGGCTGTCATATTAATGACAGCGCCCAACCTTCTGCGCTTAAACGCTTCATCATCTAAGATGCCACGCTCACCCAACTCTGCCAAAACATGATTGTGGTCGTGATTTGTTAGGTAATTCACAACATTGGTTGACCCCATAAAGCCTTGCCGCTTGCAATCAATCACATCCTTAAGGCGTTCTATATCAAACGTGTCGCCACAGATATGTTCCAGAATGCAGTGATAGAAACTATCATGCCAACAACCATCCATTGGTCCATCTGCATTTGTGATGCTGGAGGTTTCAGGGATATGTTCGGCAACAGCGTAAAAAGGCTTCATGTTAGCCGAGTTTTTGGCTTCCTGAACAAGCCAGTGCATGAAATCATAGTTAGCAATTTGTCGCGCCGCGTCAAAGCGAATGCCGTCGATATGATACTCTTCAACCCAGAAGCGTACTTGGTCTCCCATAAACCTGCGGGCTGGGTAAGTATCCAGGCTTTCGTCGTGGAATTCGTAGTTAAACTCCGGTCCCCAATTATTCTCAGGGTCACGGGGAGAGTGATGATACCAGTAGTCGTGGTCAATTTGGGTTAAAGGACTTTCAGCTTCTGAGTGGTTATAAATCCCGTCCATGATGACGCGAATTCCACGCGCATGACACTCATCGATCAGATGCTTCAACTCCTCTGTTGTGCCATAGCTGGATTCTGTAGCGAAGAAGTAGCGAGGATTGTAGCCCCAACTATGGTCACCAGGATACTCCTTGACTGGCATCAACTCGATCGCATTAACCCCTAAGTCAGTGAGGTAATCTAATTTTTCAACAACGTGCTTGTACTGACCTCTAACATAGGCATCAGCCTCGCCGCCGGAGAAGTCTCCAACGTGCAATTCGTAGATAACTAACTCATGGTCGCCAGGTAATGGCTTGTCATCGTGCTGCCAAACGTAGGTATCGACAATCCGTTGACCATCTTTAATCCGCACAACCCCGTTTTGTGTAGGGTTATCGATGTCCGTAGCGTAGGGATCGTTAACATCCACCCATTGATCGGGTTCAAAGAACCAGGACTTGGATTGAACACGGAATTTATACTGATAAACTCCATCCTCAAGCTCGACCGTTGTCCGGAAACAACCATCCTTACCTTTCTCCATAGGAATGTCTTCCCAATTAGAGAAAGACCCAATCAATGCCGCCCCTTTGTTGTAAGGAGCAAATAAATTAAATTCAATTGGACTTGCCATAAGATCCCCAGCCAAGAGGTTCAAGAAGTTGAAGCAGACATAGCTATTATCTAGTCTTAAATTCCAATAGGGAATCGTTCCCAAGAGATAAACTTGCTTCCTGGGAGATTCTCTGAAATGAATAGCCTTATCTAAACTCTGGGTTCACAAGCTTACGAATAAGCGATTTTACTGCTTCTAGCGCTGTTATTCTGCTAATTACGCGATTATACACTTAGGTTATCCATCTGAGCGATCGCTATTCTCTTCTAGCTGATGATCATCTAACCAGACAGTTAAATCCGTTACCTGCTCAAAATCCAGCAGCGCCTCACCCAACTCCTCCAACTGAGCAAGAGATAACCCGCGAACCCGCTCTTGCCACTGAGGGTGAACCTCGCCAAATCGCCGAGTTAGCAAACGCATGAGTAATGATAAGGCTTCCTCTTGTCTTCCTTGTTGCAAACCTTGTTGCAGACCTTGTTGTAATCCCTTTTGAAGAATATCTTGATAAATTACAGATTCCTGCATCAGTTCCTCCGTGAATAGTTGGCGAATAAAATCTTTGTCAAATCGCAGACCCGCCAGCACTTCTACACAAGCAGCGAGACTCCCCCGTTGTCGTGGTTCTTCGATTCTATCGACCTGGGCAGCGACTTGTTCTAATAAGGTCGTAGGAGAATCACTACGAGCCAGACATGCAAAAGGTAACAGTGCGGGGTTGGTTAGCAGTGGCGTTGGGTCTTGCTCCCAGAGGCGAATCACTCGATAACGATGTGTTGTGTTGGTGTCGGTGAACTCGTTGATAAATAAGGTTTCTGAGTTGGTGGACTTTAGAAAAATCACAACTTGCTCAACCGGACACCAGTACGAGCGTTTAAGTCTTACCCAGTAGTCAAGCATTCTAAAGGGTAGTGGTGGGTTAGAGCTAGGTAGGGTTTGAAATTCTAGGTGCAGAATTTGGTTAGCCGTTTGCAGCAGTGTTAGGGAATCAGCACGAATTGGTTCTACGCTCAGTTCCGTTTTGAGAACGGTAATGTCGCTTGCACTTGTCTTTTCGCCAGAGATCCAACTCACAAATTCAGCTGGATATTCCTCTGCTAGATATTTACAGATGTTGTCGTAAGCCAAGGAAATTGTATGCTATTAGACTACTTTGCGTAATTTACTGGGCAAGGGTAGACAAAGCAATGATTTACTGACTCAGCCACGCGATCGCATTTCTGATCCAATCTTCTGCATTTGTACTTTTTGCTAGCAGTGCATCTTGGCTAATCGCATTCAACGCTTGATTAACCTCATTGTTGTCATACCCCAAGGCAAGTAGCGTCATCTCGACATCTTCTTGAAGGGCTGGTGATAGTCCTGTTGACGAAGCAGGTGTTGCTGTACCAGTAAGCTGACGCCATTCGGCAAGCTTGGTTTTTAGTTCTAGGGCAATGCGTTCTGCGGTTTTGTTGCCAACGCCGGGAGTTTTGGACAAGGCGCGAATATTACCTGTAACAATCGCTTGCACTAAATTGGGTAATCCAAGAGTGTCGATTAATGCGATCGCAAGTTGTGCCCCAATCCCACTCACACTCAACAACTGACGAAACAAATCTCGCTCAGCAGCAGAGGAAAAGCCATATAGTACCTGTTGGTCTTCTCGAACTTGCAGATGAGTAAACACTTGCACGGGTTCTTTTGATGCGGCTTGCAATTCCTGTGATAAACGCCCAGGAATTTGTACTTCATATCCAATTTGGTTGACTTCCAGAATCAGAGTGACACGATTGCCAGTACCTTTCTGAATAGTTGCTACTGTTCCCTTAAGATAACTAAGCATCAAGTCGTTGTTTCTTGCTAATCGGCTGTACCGCAATCCACCTTGGAGGCACCGAAGAGCGCGATCGCAACGGTACTGTGTATCTTGCCGAAGTATTTCAGCCACTGCTCAAATTGTGACGACGCTGTATCTGAGAGTGGCTTAACTCCGGTTTATTATACGTTATTGCTACGCTGGATTTTGCAGTATGAGCGGTCTAGTAACATAACACAGTGGGTTGGGATGTTGGGACTCCAAGCTCTGTTATCCCTCTGCCCTCAGTCTGGGGTAAAACCTTAACTTTCCGTGACTGTATCCTCCAAAACTCGTCAATTTAGCCGAGAGTGATGGAAGATCGATAAATAACCTCTTAAAATCTGATATCCACTAAGTGATGCGATCCAGCCTTTATTCTGGAATCATTAGAGTTGCGCGTTGTTAGCGGATAAGAGCAGAGGGACTTTTTCATGGGACATCTAGCACTGCTGAGTGTGTCGGACAAAACTGGGCTGATTGACTTTGCCCGGAAGCTAGTAGAAGAATTTGAGTTTGATTTAATCAGCAGTGGTGGAACAGCAGCATCACTCTTAACCGCAGGGCTGCCCGTCACAAAAGTTTCTGACTACACGGGGTCTCCTGAAATTTTAGGAGGAAGAGTCAAAACGCTGCATCCTCGGATTCATGGGGGTATTCTGGCGCGTCGAGACTTACCGCAAGATATCGCAGATTTGGAGACACACTCGATTCGTCCGATTGATTTGGTTGTTGTAAATCTGTATCCCTTTGAGCAAACCATCGCTCAACCAGGAGTTGAGTTAGCTGAAGCGATTGAGCAAATTGATATTGGTGGTCCCGCAATGCTGAGGGCATCGGCAAAGAATTATGCTCACTTGACGGTTTTATGTAATCCCAATCAATATGATGCCTACTTGGAGGAGTTGCGTCAGGCTAAGGGTGTGCCATCGCTAGAGTTCCGTCAAGCTTGTGCAATTCAAGCCTTTTCGCACACGGCAGCTTATGATCAAGCGATCGCATCTTATCTCGTAGGTACACAGCAGGCTACATCACTACCAGAACGATTCATGCTTTCTGGGCAGCAACTACAATCCTTGCGTTATGGCGAAAATCCCCATCAACCTGCCTCTTGGTATCAAACAGGAATCCCCACAGGTTGGGCAGCGGCAACCAAACTCCAAGGAAAAGAACTAAGTTACAACAACTTAGTTGATTTAGAAGCCGCACGACGCATCATTACAGAATTCACTGATACTCCAGCAGCAGCGATTCTCAAGCATACCAATCCCTGTGGTGTGGCATTGGGAACAACACTTTCGGAGGCTTATGAAAAAGCCTTCAATGCTGACTCAGTTTCTGCCTTTGGTGGTATTGTCGCCTTCAATCAAGCGATTGATGCGGCAACCGCAACGGCGCTAACTCAAACCTTTTTGGAATGTGTGGTTGCACCAGGCTGTGAACCGGATGCTCAAGAAATTCTTGCCGCTAAGTCGAAGGTACGGGTTTTGGTTTTGCCAGACTTGCAAACTGGACATAAGCAAACCGTAAAAGTCATTGCTGGTGGTTTCCTATTGCAAGCCTCTGATGATGTGATTGCTACCCCAGACAACTGGCAAGTCGTTACACAACAGCAACCGACACCAGAGCAACTGGATGAACTATTATTTGCTTGGAAGGTTTGCAAGCACGTCAAGTCGAATGCGATTGTCGTAACACGCGATCGCGCAACATTAGGTGTCGGTGCAGGACAAATGAATCGCGTTGGTTCTGTCAAAATTGCGTTAGAACAAGCAGGAGAAAAAGCCCAAGGGGCAACACTTGCTAGTGATGGCTTCTTCCCGTTTGATGATTCTGTGAAAACAGCAGCAGCAGCAGGAATTGTTGCGATTGTTCAACCAGGAGGAAGCCTGCGGGATAAAGATTCTATCCAAGCGGCTAATGAGCTAGGTTTGGTGATGGTTTTGACTGGCATCCGTCACTTCTTACACTAAACTCTTGATCCTTCAACGACTTCAATCCTTGTTATTCCATTAACATCAGTCGCAGTGGGTCTAAACGAATGTACCACGGGAACGATTGGTCTTTGAGAATCGCCCATTTTTCCTTAAACACTTCTGCTTGCAGATGGTAATCCTGGGGACTGGTAGGAGAAACATTCAGCTTGAGATACAGCGTCATCCGGTGTGGCGTTTCACTGGTTCTTGCCACCCAGCAGGGGAAAGTATTCTCTTGGCTGGGTTTATTGGTAAAGGTTAACTGATGGGCGCGAATGCCAACGTGGGAGGGTAACTCTGAGACAGGTTCGATAACCCGCAGCGTACAACCCCAATCAATCGCTTCTACCTGTTGGGATGCTTTAACAACAACACGGGAGAAGTTCTTGCAACCCGTCAATTGTGCAACACTGACTGTATTTGGGCGCTCGAAAATGTTTTGTTTGGAACTGTATGCGATCGCTTTTCCTCGTTCCATCACCAACAAATCCTGACAAACCCGATAAGCCTCTTCCAGATTATGCGTCACAAATAAGGTAACGCCTTGGTAAGTCTCAACGCTGGTAATCAATTGCTGTTCTAGCTGACTTCGCAAGTGGGTATCCAGTGCGGAAAACGGTTCATCCAAGAGTAATGCTTCCGGCTGACTTGCCAAAGCCCTCGCTAAAGCCACCCGTTGCTGCTGCCCCCCAGAGAGTTCGCGAGGATATCGCGACTTATAGCCCTGCAACTGCATGGCTACCAGTTGGGCTTCTACCTGCTGCTTGATAGTTAAGGCTGATGTACCCCTTGGCAAGCCGAAAGCAATGTTTTGAGCAACACTTAAGTGAGGGAACAGGGCATAATTTTGAAACAAAAAACCAATGTGGCGATCGCTAGACGGAATATTAATCCCTTTTTCCGAATCAAATAGCACCCGTCCGTTCAAGACAATACGCCCTTTAGTCGGTGTTTCTATGCCAGCAATGCACCGAAGAATCATACTTTTGCCAGCACCGGAAGCCCCCAATACTCCCAGAACCTGCTCATTCGTACTGAAGGACACATCCAACAAAAACCCAGGAAGTTGCTTCTGAATATCGACAAACAGTCCTGAGTTAGCAAGTGCTGAGTGCGACGGAGGGTTATTGAAGTTATTAAGTGCTGGTTTTTCCCTATTCCCTATTCCCCATTCCCTATTCCCCATTCCCCAGTAATTAACAGCAATGATGCCAGATAAAGAAATGCCCATAATTACCAGCACCCATATCCAGGCTTCATTCATCGCCCCAGCTTCAACAGCAAAATAGATAGCCATTGGAATCGTTTGGGTTTGTCCGGGGATGTTACCCGCTAGCATCAAGGTTGCACCAAATTCACCCAACGCACGGGCAAAAGCTAGAGTAGTTCCCGCTAAAATCCCAGGCATGGCTAGAGGCAAAGTGATTCGCCAAAAAATTGTCACTTCAGAAGCACCAAGGGTTCTAGCAACGCGCAACAGGTTGGCATCAATTTGTTCAAATGCTCCCAGTGCGGTTTTATACATTAATGGGAAGGCAACTACCGTAGCTGTAATAACAGCAGCGTACCAGGTGAAAACTATACTAATGTTCAGCGATAGTAGTAGTTGCCCAAGGACACCATTTTTGCCAAACAGCAGTAGTAATAAAAACCCAACTACTGTGGGTGGCAAAATTAAAGGCGAGACGAAAATTCCCTCAATCAATGATTTCCACTTACCTCGATATCCCAACATCCAATAAGCCGCTGCAATACCAAGGAAGAAGGAAAACACAGTGGCAAATAAAGCTGTTTTTAGGGATATCCATAAAGGAGAAGGGTCAAATTGCATAAAAACAATTGTTATTTGTTAATGCTTCGTCGTCCTTTGTAACTAATACCAATCCTCTATAAAGTTGCACTAAAATTTTTATCCTCTGTAGTCTTCCTTATATCATTTTGATTAAATACGGCTACAATGCACCCCCCTAACCCCCCTTATAAAGGGGGGAATAAGAAAAGTATTTGTAGTGAACATTTTGGAAACTGACTAAGGACAACTGACCAATCTTGCTATTGAACCGTGCCAAATCCATATTTATCAAATACAGTTTTCGCTTGATTGTTAGACAAGAAATCGACATACTCCCTGGCAGCAGAAGCATTTTTACTATTTGTAAGTACAGCTACGGGATAGATAATTTTGGAATGCAAGTTTTCTGCGGCTGTCGCTACCACTTTTACCTTGTTTGATGTTTTCGCATCTGTGGTGTAGACAACACCTGCATCAGCGTTTCCACTTTCAACGGCAGCTAAGACTTGACGGACGTTGTTTCCAAGCACAAGTTTTGGTCTAATTTGTTCTAAAATCCCCAGCTTTATAAAGGCTTCCTCGGTATATTGCCCAACGGGGACACTCTTGGGTTCTCCGATCGCAATTTTCTTGACAGTAGAGTCTGTCAGTTGGGTGAAGTCGGTAACACTAAAAGAATTGTTTGGCACGATTAAGACTAGGCGATTAGTCAGAAGATGGCGACGAGTATCCTTGAGGATAAGATTTTTCGCTTCCAAAGCATCCATTTGCTTTTGAGCAGCAGAAACAAAGATATCTGCTGGCGCACCATTTTCAATTTGTTGCTGCAAGGCACCGGAAGCCCCGAAGTTATAGGCAACGTTAACATTCGACTTAGCTTGTCGATAAAGAGGCTTCACTTCTTCAAGGACATCTTTCAAACTAGTGGCAGCGGATACCAGTAAGTTAGCGTTTGCCTGAACGACAGGAGATTGGTTATTACAACTTACTCCAACTGTCAAAATGATGACGGTTGCAACTATCCAAGCAATGAAGGAAAAAATGCGTCTTCTTTTCACAGGAAATAGCACTGTACACTCCTCTATTTAAAGATTGACAGAAAAATCAAATGAGATTAGATGATTTCAAATATAATGTCTGAAAATTGTTAAATATCACTCCTAGTGACTAAGCTGTCCAGCTAACCGTGTTGATGGTTTTCACTAGCATCGGTCACTTCTTGCACTAGACCTTTGATATTTCAACAGCTTCAATGGTTATTATTAGCAAGATTGTTTCCCAAAGCGATCACATTTTTTCCAGGAAAGGCGATCGCCTTCTCTGTGCTGACATAATTTTGTCAGTTGTTGTTCATAAAGCTGAGACAGCCGTAGAATTCCTTCTTCTGTATATCTTTGAGCTTCCCGCTGAATGGCTGACCAAACGAGTATAAGTGTTTTCAAATCTTGGCAAGAACGAATCAAGGTGGAGCAAGCGGCTATCCATTGCTCTAGCTTTCGGTAGCTGATGAAGTAGCCGCCTAAGCCTTGGATATGTACCCAAAGTACGTGCGCCCATTTTTCCCAACGCCAAATCCGCGTTGTATCAATTTTGAGATACTTGGCAAGTTGTCTATTGGTAATGACAAAGGTTTTGGGGTTGATGCGATGGCGCAGAACGTTCATGGCTGTTTTTGAGGTATGTGCAGTTGGTTCAGCAGCAGTAATTCTCGGAGAACCCCTCCCCAACCCTCCCCGCATCGGGGAGGGAGCCGGATTATTCTTATTTCCTCCAATTTCGGGGGAATTAAGCCGGAGCTTTAGTAAGGAGGTCATTCTTGGGACTTTTGCAAAGAGGTTTCTCCCTCATCGGGCATTACATCAAAAACAATTTCAAAGGGAACAGTTGGCATGAGTCGTCGGAGGACTTGCAGATGAGCTTCGGCATCATTGCGGCGACGACACCGAGCAATGATGCGCCGTTGCAAATTGGGCAGAGGGCGGATGATGCACCAGGGATGCAGCTTTTCAAAGTAAGTCATGAGGCTTTCCTACCAAGGCTTTTAGGTTGCTTTTTTATGGCATCTTGAATGATGGTTTTCAGCGCGTGGCATCGGGTGTCGTTGTTTTCTGGGTGAAGTACCCAAGCGCTGATGGGTGCAGGTTGATAGGTCAGCTTGTAGAAGCGGTCAGGGGTGATGATGACTTTCCAAACTGGCTGTTTGGGTTGTTTACGAAGTTGATAGCCACGTTGATGAAGTGCTGCGCGGATGGCAGCAACATCTGTGGCGACTCGCAGTGCTTCGGTCGCTTTGGATTTTTTCATGGTTAATTCTGTAAAGCTTCGCTGGTTTCTATCTAGGAATAGTGTTTCCTATTAGTTACCAACTACATCATACAGGAATGGTAACTAAAAGGAATCATTTACTCAGTTATGAGCCTCTGACAAAATCTGAGGCATGGGAAGAGCAGGCAAAGCCCTTAAACAAGTGTTGGAAACCTATGGGATTACCCAGAATCAGCTAGCTGTAGCGATGGGGATTAGACGATCTAATGTGAGCCGCTGGGTGAGTGAAATTAGAGACCCTGTGGCGGAAACGATGCTGGAGATTCGGGAAGGGCTTCAGCAAATCAATCCAGAGGCGGCTAAGGAGTTCATTAGGCTTTACCTTGGAGAGTCAGCCGAGGATGAGGAGCAGTCATAGTGGAAGAAGTGCGATTGCTTTGCTGCAATCTTCAATAGGCGAGAGAGCGATCGCGTTTTCTCTTCGTAGTGCAATCCCAAGTGTGGACATTGTAGAAGTCCATAGTTAGCCTTGAGCAGATTTGACCTCCGTAGCGGGAACTCTAAAGAGTGAGCGTACTCTCATCACTGCCAAGAATTGTTATTCATGACACAGCCGAAAAGTTTAATTAAGCAAGTGATCGATTGCTGCCAGGAACGCAATCGCGAAGCCCTCGACAACATATTTGTAAACCTCAATGAGCAAGTCTTAGCAGAAAGCTTGCCGAGGTTGCAAGACAATACAGGGTATTGGTTCAGAAGGTATATAAGCGAGAAGCTGTCGAAGGTCACAGGCATCCTTCAAGCTACAGCGCATCAAAACCGAAAGCAGTATTACGCTCCAAGAGAACAATGGATAGGAGCAGAGGAAGCGCGAGAGCGTGGGAAACGACTGCATAAATGGATAGAAAACTGCCTGAATAGAAGAAAGTTGGAGCCGTGTGCAGAAGATCTAAAGCCGTGGAAAGAGTCAATAGAGCCTGTGCTTACGCAGATATAGCCAGTCTAAATGAAATGTGAAAAGGCATCGTACTTCTCAAAGTTAGGAAAGTTGAAGAGTTTCAGCTCAGCAAACATCTGAAAAAGGCGTTTAACAATGTTAAAGT
>NZ_JACJNU010000019.1:0-26323 GCF_014849525.1 Microcoleus sp. FACHB-SPT15
ATTTGAGGATTGGACTTTTTCGCCTCAGTTAACGCTTTCTTTTGTTTGTAGTAATCAGGATATGGCGTATCGGCTGGAATGATGTATTCGGACTGGAGAGAGCAGGCATTAACATCACACTTCCTGGAATTTATCCAGTCTTTGCGTTCTCGCACCGCATAATTGTATAAACGCCGGCAGGTTTCCAGCCATTCGAGCATCTGGACTTCCTGTGGGGCGCTTGGATAAATACGGTAGCGGTAAGTCAATGTCAGCATGAACCTATCGTATCCTGTTTAGGGAAGTTATTGGCACTCCCTAAGTATTTATTGCTTGGCGGAAGTGTGGAGCCATCCCGCCACAGCCATCCCGACGCTCAAATGATGCGAGGTAATCGCTCTTCGGCTCGATGTGTCCCCGCCATTTAGACCGGAGCTTTAGTGAGGACGGGGCTTACGGCGTTTTTGCTAAATCGGTCGCAGCCGCGTCACCTTCAACTGGAATGCCCCACCACCTGTTTCGCCAAAAGCACGTACTCGAATTAAGTACTTACCCGTTTCAGTAATCCGAGCAAATAAAAGAGAGTTGGTACTACCATCTGGACCATCATCATTTTCAGCAACAGTAGAGCCGTCGGATGCCATAAGGGTAACGATGGTGTCGAAGTTTTCTGAGATTAGGTCAATCGCAACCTGATCACCGCCATCTAAGTTAATAGTGTAATCACGAGCAAAGCCACCCTCGCCCGTAGGAATATCGTTTTCTGTCAGCGTATCAGAAAGTTCGTTACTAGGAGGAATCGTGATCGGATTGTAGAGTCGATCTTGCGCTCTTGCTGCCACTGCAGTTAAGCTCACTGCTAAGAAAGTTACAGGAACAAGGAGAGCTAAGCTAAACCGAGCGGCAATAGCCTTAGTCATATAAACTGTGTCATTTAAGCTAGAACGGCTCAATTATAAGCTTTGTACTGTCAAGCATCGGTTGTGGGAGCCTATAATCTTTCCCCAAATCCTGCTTTGAAAAGTGTTGCAACAAGACCATTTTCCTGACAGTCCCGTTAATAAGCACCTTTCTTTTGCAAAAGAACTAAGGCTGTTCGCAGTAAAATCTGCATATCTAACCAAATCGACCAGTTTTCAATATAGAACGTGTCCAAACGAACTACTTCTTCAAAGCTAGTAATGTTTGAGCGACCAGAAACCTGCCAAAGACCTGTTATACCCGGTAACACTTCCTGGCGAATAAAGTGATGTTCAGAGAATTTTTGGACATCTCTAATTGGTAAAGGTCGAGGACCTACTAAACTCATCTCTCCTAAGAGAACATTGAACAATTGTGGTAGTTCATCTAAACTTGAACGGCGCAAGAACTTGCCCACTTTAGTAATACGTGGGTCATCCTTCATTTTGAAGAGAACGCCATCTTGCATTTCATTACGAGCTTCCAACTCCTTTTGGAGTTTATCTGCATTAATATACATAGTCCGGAATTTCAAAGCTTTGAAATAACGACCATGTAGACCAACACGTTCCTGTTTATAAAAAAAAGGTCCAGGAGAATCTAGTTTAACAATTATTGCAATAGATAAAAGAATGGGAAAAATTAAAATAATCAACAAGGTAGAAACCACAAAATCAAAACATCGCTTCACCAAAAAATCAAAGCCGGTAACTAAAGGAGGAGAGAACTTAAGGGTAGGGGTTCCACCGAGCATCAAAATCTTTGATCGACGATAGAATGCTTCTAAATCCAGGCTCAAAATTCTTAGGGAAACACCAGCATTCCGAAGGCTCCAGTAAAGGAACATTCGGTCTTTCATACTAGTCCAAGAACAAACGAAGACTTCCGCTACACCTAGATTACGTATAGCTTCAATGAGGTTTTTAACATTAGACTTATCTAATGAAAGGGCACAAGCATCAACTATTTTAATGCTTCTGTAGCAATCCTCTCGCTCTAGTATACTATAAGCTTTTTCAGCATCTTCTGGAGGACAAATTAAGACCGTGTTATAACGAATTGCACCACGCTTACGAAGCTGCTTGAGCAGTAGATCTATCCCAAATCGATCAGCACATACAAGTAATACACTGCATATGGCAGACAAAAGATAAGTAGAGCGTGAAGCAGCGAGCAAGTTGGGTTGATATAAAAAAGCGACAACTAGCAAGAGAATGTGTGCCAAAATGATTGCTTTAGTAAGACCCAAATAGTCACAGCGCCGTTCTCCTGATTGATATAGTCCCCGTGCAGCGATTATTCCGACTTCAAGGGGAAGGACTACCAATAATGCTGTCGGATTTCTCAAAAAAGAATCGGCAGAAGTACCATAGGTCACTGCTATCATCCATGCCAGCGACAGAAAGCTTAGATCACCTACGAGCAAAGTTACTAACCGTAGCCATACAGCGTAGGTATCCTGGCGTAGTTTTGTGGAAAGCGGAGCACGTAAATCTAACTTGGACTTTTCTAAGACTGAACGTTCCATGATTGACACCCCATTCACTAAATTTACAAAGTCAACCGATTTATTCCGTGTCAGCACCGTATTGCACAATACCAAAATAAATTTATACTTCAGCCCAGGAGCGTTTTTTTACATATAGCTTACCTATGCGTGTGGCAGGTATTAAATCTATCTATGCGGTCACGCATTCTCCCAAAAACGAATACTGCTTCAGAGCAAACGGTTGAATACTAGTGTTCGGTTAAAAAATCACATTTCAGAATTTAGGTTTTAGTCAAAAAATCAGGAATGATTAGCTGTATAATCATCTGATATTATAGAAACTTAATTGGGAACTACGACATTTTTGTAATTTTTTGGTGAAGACAAACAAAAAATCACTTATTTTTAAGTAGTTGATGGGAAAATAGATAAGGGACAAGGAATGACTCTGCCTACTCTGCCGTTTAATATAATACAAAGCGGGCTATGTTAGACAAGCAGAACAAACATTACCTTCCTAATCTTGGCTCGAAACGAGACTAGGCTCAGACCAAAGAGTGTTTGAAAGTGATGTGACTGATGCTACAACAAGACGATCTGGATACTTACGTTAACGCTATCGTGAGAACTGGCTCAATTCAGGAACTTCTGCCTGTTTTCTTGCCTAACACTGCCTACTGCTCCTGACCCTTCTTCCTAAGTGCTTATGGAATCCCCAGAATTTACAGAAGAGATAGATTTGCAAAAGTACTGGCTTGTTCTTAGACGGCGCTGGCTTCCTGCAACGGGAGTTTTTGGAATTGTTGTTGGACTCGCCACTCTAGCTGCATTCCTACAAAAGCCTATCTATGAGGCAGAAGGTAAGCTTCTATTCAAGCCTGACCGCTCTTCATCGTTAACAGGCTTGAAGAATGACATAGGAGAGCTTGCCTCTATTGGGGATAAGAGCAATCCGCTATCTACGGAAGCAGAAATTATTCAGTCCCTCCCCATTCTAGAAAACACTATAAATGCACTAGCTCTCAGAGACGAAGAGGGTAAGCCCCTTGAGCCAAAGAGCATCATGAGAACGAAAAGGCTGAAAGTGAACCCTGTTACTGGAACAGATGTCCTACAACTTACTTATAAGGACACTGACCCAAAAGTTGCTGCAGCGGCGGTCAACAAAATTATGGAACTCTACATAGAGAACGATATAAACACTAACCGAGAAAAAGCTGCTACAGCTCGCAAGTTCATTAATAATCAACTTCCTCGCGTTGAAGAAACCGTTACGAAAGCCGATGCAGAGCTGCGTAAATTTAAAGAAAAGAATCGTGTGGTAGTCCTACAAGAGGAATCAACAGAAGCAGTCAAAGCAATATCAGAATTAGATAAACAAATTGCTCAACTTCAGGCTCAACTTGCAAATTTGAGTGCCCAGTCTGAATCTTTCCGCAACCAAATGGGTTTAAATCGAGAGGAAGCTGTAGCCGTTACTTCTCTCTCTCAGTCGCCTGGGGTACAGGCAGTACTTACAGAACTCCAAAAGGTGCAAACTGAGTTGGCGGCTGAGCGGAGACGATTTCTTGATACAGCCCCACCAGTAGTGACGCTAAAGCGCAAAGAAGCGGAACTCAGTAATCTACTGCAAGAGCGGGTCGATCAAGTTTTGGGGAGCCAACAAAATGTAGCTGTCAAGAATTTACAGATTGGGGAACTCAAACAAAGCTTAACAGGAGAGTTTGTTCAGTCAGAAGTGCAGCGCTCCGGTTTGAGTAACCAGCTCAATGATCTGTATAAGACACGAGCCGCTTATAAAAACCGCTCTGATATCCTGCCTCAGTTGGCGCAAACCCAGCGAGAACTTGAGCGGCGAGTAGAGGCATCACAGACTACCTATGAAACTCTTTTGAACAAGCTTCAAGAAGCGCGGGTAGCAGAAAATCAAACAGTAGGTAACGCTCGGGTTATTTCAATGGCTCAGGTTCCTGATAAGAAGGCTGGTCCTAGCAAGAAGAAATATCTAGCAGCAGGAATTTTAGGAGGAACCTTACTTGGTCTAGTAACTGCGTTTTTGCTAGACCTTATAGACAAATCTGTTAAAACTGTCAAAGAGGCGAAAGAGCTATTTGGATACACCCTTTTGGGAGTTATTCCTACCTTTGGTAAGTCTAGAAAAACTCGCCATTCTGTTGGGAACTTGGAAGGGATTGTTTCTAGGATTGTTGCCAGAGATATGCAGCGCTCTCCTATCGCTCAAGCCTACCAAATGCTTCAGGCTAACCTGAGATTTCTAAGTTCAGATAAACAACTAAAAGCCATTGTAGTAACAAGCTCTGTTCCTAAGGAAGGAAAGTCTGAAGTTTCTGCTAATTTAGCCGCATCAATGGCTCAAGTTGGACGACGAGTCTTGTTAGTTGATGCGGATATGCGTCACCCATCTCAGCATCATTTATGGGAACTCACAAATTCAATGGGTTTAAGTAACATTCTTGTCGGTGAAGCGGAGTTTAACACAGCTGTAAAAAATGTAATGCCTGGACTGGATCTTCTAACTTCTGGAGTAATACCTCCTAATCCAGTGGCTCTTCTTGACTCAAAGCGAATGGCTTCACTAATGGAGACGTTCTCGAAAAACTATGACTTTGTGATTGTTGATACTCCTCCTCTAGCTGGTATCGCAGATGCGCCTATTTTAGGCAAAATGGCTGACGGTATTTTATTGGTGGTTCGACCAGGGATAGTAGATTCTGCTAGTGCTAAGGCGGCTAAGGACTTTCTGGGGCGATCGGGACAGAATGTTTTAGGACTAGTGACGAATGGTGTAATGACTGAAAGGGAACCTGATAGCTACTTCTACTACACCAAGGAAGACTATACGATGCCAGATTCTGCCAGCCAGGAACAAGCAAATCTGGATACTCACCGTGCGGTTGAGCGCTCCTGAACTAGTGTTGGTAGCTTGTTTACCTATACTGAACTTAAGTTCAGGAGATCGGCGGTATCTAGAAGATGAATGATTCTCATTAAGGCGTTATTATGATGCGCTCAATTAAAAGTTTTTTTCGGGGTCAAGACACGCCTGACGGTCGAGGTCAGAGGAGAATACGGCGAGCTAGCTTAACAGGCATTATCGGCTTAATGAGTTTATCGATAAAAATGGGGGCTGGGCTAATTTCAATTCCGCTAACAGCCCGCTATCTGGGTACAGAACGCTTTGGGATGTGGCTGATTTTGAGTACATTTTTAGGCATGGTGGGAGTTGCTGATCTAGGGTTGTCAAATAGCCTCACCAATGCACTTGCAACTGCCGATGGTCAGGAAGATAAAAAACAGGCTAGGGAAGCTGTATCCAGCGCCTATTTTTTGATGGTAGGGATAGCAGGAGTTGTGACGATTTTACTCTTAATAGCTTACCCCCTACTTTCTTGGGAGCAAGTATTTAACGTCAGTTCGCTACAGGCAAGAGCAGATGCTGGACCAGCTATTTTAGTCACCATGTTTCTGTTTGTGTTGCGCTTGCCCCTGTCAATTCCGCGTCGCGTCTGCGAAGCATACCAAGAGGGATTTCTGTTTCAGCTTTGCAGCATATTGAGTAATCTATTATCGCTTTTTGCCTTATTAGTTGCTATTCAATTCCACGCTAGCCTGCCACTGTTAGTCGGAGCATTCTTTGGTACGCAAATGCTCGGAGATGTATTTGTTGGATTTCAGCAATTTGGCTGGCGGCGGCGATGGTTACAACCTAAGTTGAGCAATTTCAGTTGGCTGAGGGCGAAGTGGCTACTGAAAACAGGTTCTCAATTATGGATAGCTCAGATATCAGCAATTATTCTTTTTCAGACCGATCTATTTATCGTTACTCAATTATTTGGAGCTAAGGAAGTTGCTAGTTATGGAGTGACTCTGAAGTTGTTCTCCTTTATTGGAATGATCGCACTAACTTTGCTTTATCCTCTGTGGCCGGCTTACTCGGAAGCTTTAGCCAGAAAAGATATACATTGGATTGTCCAAACCTTTAAAAAATCGATTCTCCTATGTTCTATAGGGTCTATAACGGTAGCTATCTTACTTTTCACAGTCTGTCCCATAATCGTTGGTTCCTGGGTTGGACAAGACGCAATTCCAGAGCAAAGTCTACTTCTGGCAATGTTATTCACCACTGTCATAACGACTGTTGCTCATTCCGTGGGCATACTCATTAATGGTTTAGGTATCCTTTCAGTGGCAACGGTTGCTGGTCCTATTCAAGCTATTACCAATCTTGTCCTATCAGTAGTTTTAGGCAATTTCATAGGCGTCTCAGGAGTAGCCTGGGCAACTGGAATTAGTCTACTCATGTTTTCATTAGGAATAATGGGTACAGATGCCATAAAAAAACTAAAATTATTTCAGCAAGAATTTAAAAATACAATTTAAATTTAAAAAATTAGCTGCTAATCTTTTGGCAATGTCTGCATTTCTTGAGAAAAGTGGAGTGGGTATAGAATGCAATAAAAAAGCCAATGGTACTGTATTAAAGTGTGTAGAGATTAAGTCATCCATGAAATTAAAAATCTTCTCAGATCGACAGTATCTTCTCGATGGGATGGAACCTGACCCCATGCTCTACCCGTTCTGGTCGCCGTCTTTGGACAGCCACCAGTCACCTTGGCTGAGACAGTATGAAAACTACGTTGAGAGCGGACCTTCCTTCTTTGAGATGGTTCCGCTGGAGGAAGCTGATTTCGCAATTATTCCCGCTAACTGGAGAACGATTAGGGGAGATTCTTGGAGATCTAAAGTTAACAAACAGGCTGTAGATTTAAGCATCCAATTTGCCGACAAGGCAGAGCAAGCTAACAAGAAAGTAATTGTATTCTTTTCAGGTGACTGTTCAGATGAAGAGGTTCCAGTGAAGAATGCCCTGGTTTTTCGCATATCACTTTACCGCTCCAAGAAAAAACCAAACGATTTTGTTCCGCCTGCCTTTTGCGAAGATTTAGTTAAGCACTACCTCGGAAACCAGCTTCCCATCCGCCAAAAACAGGAAAAGCCAGTCGTTGGGTTCTGTGGTCTTGTACAGCAAGATTCATGGCAGACAAAGGTGAAAACACTTGTGTACCATGGGGCGATGCTGGCGAGGCAAGGACGAATGGGCGTATCGCCCTATAAAGGACAGATCTTGCGGGCTAAAGCCCTGAAGATTTTGGCAGACAACCCATTGGTAGACACGAACTTTGTCACCCGGAATCGTGGAGTGTTTTTCAAGGGAGACTTGGACCAGAAGCAGAAGGTGCGTGTTGAATTTGT
Source organism: Microcoleus sp. FACHB-SPT15 (assembly GCF_014849525.1). Classification (NCBI taxonomy): domain Bacteria; kingdom Bacillati; phylum Cyanobacteriota; class Cyanophyceae; order Oscillatoriales; family Microcoleaceae; genus Microcoleus; species Microcoleus sp. FACHB-SPT15. The sequence continues at coordinate 7,703 of NZ_JACJNU010000019.1, forward strand.
TCAAAACATGGCACAAAGCGACTACATTCTCTGCTGTCGTGGCTCTGCAAATTACTCAAATCGCCTGTTTGAAGTTCTCAGTTGCGGTCGGATTCCCGTTTTCATCGATACAGACTGCGTTCTGCCCTTCGAGTTTGCAATTGATTGGAAGAAATACTGTGTTTGGGTAGACGAGAAAGAACTTCCACAGATTGCAGAAAAGATAGCTGAGTTCCATAACAAACTCTCCCCCCAAGAATTCGTGGAATTGCAGTATGAGTGCCGGAAACTGTGGAAGGAGTGGCTGTCTCCTGAAGGATTCTTTGCCAACTTCTACCGCCATTTTCAAGGAAGCACGTATCAAAAAGTTGAGAATACCGCTGTATCCGAAATTGCAATATAGAAGTGCTGGACAAATCCTTAATCTGACAGATGCTATAGAGGCATGAGGAGTTCAATAATTGTCACGACTTAGTTTTCATATTATCGATTACGGAAAAACTTGAATGTTGGAGATAGCTTGTCCCGAGAAGGTACTCAAATGAATGTCTTGCTCCTTAACACGTCCGATATCACTGGTGGAGCGGCTCGCGCTGCTTATCGTCTGCATCAGGGATTACAAAGTGTTGGTGTAAGTTCTCAGATCTTGGTTCAGGAAAAATTTAGCGATGACAGAGCCGTCATTTCACCAAAAACTCGGTTAGCACAGGGTACAAGCAGGATGCGGGTCGCTTTTGATGCTTTGCCTTTGAAGTTTTATCGCAAACGGGACTCGACTCCATTTTCCCCTCAGTGGCTTCCAGAACGAATTAGCTCCAAAGTTGCTCGACTCAATCCAGATATTATCAATTTGCATTGGCTGGGTGAAGCATTTGTACAAGTTGAAACAATTGCCAAGTTCAATCGACCCTTAGTCTGGTCTCTCCATGACATGTGGACGTTTACAGGGGGATGTCACTACAGTCACGATTGCGACCGCTATACCGCATCCTGTGGTGAGTGCCCTCAACTTGCTAGCAGTAGCGATCGCGACTTATCCCGTTGGGTATGGCAGCGCAAAGCCAACGCTTGGAAGAATCTCAACTTAACTGTTGTTGCATTGAGTTCCTGGTTAGCCAAGTGTGCGAGTTCCAGTTCTCTTTTCAAGAATCTACGAGTCGAGCTAATTCCAAATAGTCTCGATACTGAAAAGTACAGACCGATCAATCGACAGGTAGCGCGAGAAATCCTCAATTTCCCTCAAGATAAGCACCTTGTTCTTTTTGGTTCGCTTGGGGCAACGAGTGATAAAAGAAAGGGATTTCACCTATTGCAACCAGCGCTAGAAGACTTGAGCCAATCGGGATGGCAAGATAAGTTGGAACTCGTTATTTTTGGTGCCTCTAAACCGGAAAATGCGCTTAATTTTGGGTTTAAGGCTCATTACTTAGGCACCTTGAGCGACGATCTTGCGCTTGCTCTAGTCTACTCGGCAGCAGATGTCTTCGTTCTACCCTCTACTCAAGAAAATTTGGCAAACACTGTCATGGAAGCGATCGCGTGTGGAACCCCCTGTGTCACCTTCAACATTGGCGGGATGCCCGATCTGATCGAGCATCAGAAAAATGGTTACTTAGCCCAACCCTATGAAATTAGAGATTTGGCTCAGGGAATTGCCTGGGTTCTAGAAAGCGAAGAGCGGCATCAGAAACTTTCGCATCGCGCCCGAGAAAAAACAGAACAAGAATTTACGATGGAAATTCAAGCCCGTCGCTACTCATCTCTGTTTACTGAGATTTTAAATGGATGCGATCGCCAAAACACTCGTCCTCTGAAATCTGGGTAACGAACACCAGCCAACTCTTCTCAAGCTGAAGCACTAAAAGAAGTAATCCAGAAAGCTTGATCTGTGTCAAATCTACTTTAAAGAGCTAGAGGGTGGAAATTGAAGACTCAATTGATTGGACGCATATGGCGAAGGCTAGAACCCTGGATTGCAGGTTTAATGATTCTTTATGGATTAGAGATTGCTTGGTCACCTGCCCTGTTCAAAGTTCTCAAACCTGGTAGTTATGGAATTCTGGCAATTTTAATTATTGGGCAATGGAAAAGACTGATGTATGTTGCCACAAGAGACATCTCTCTATGGCTTTTGGTTGGTACAGCTTTAGTCTCATTTTTCTGGTCTGCTGCTCCGGATTTTACTTTAGATGAGTCTAAAGCTCTCTTACGTTCAACATTGTTTGGAGTATATTTGGCTACACGCTACTCTCCTAAAGAACAAATGCGGTTATTAGCCTGGACAATTGGCATAGTAGCCCTCCTCAGCCTATTTTTTTGCATAGCTGTACCATCTCAAGGTCTTGCTGAGGCTAATAATGAAGTCACCTGGAGAGGTATTTTTACACACAAACAATATTTAGGGCGGTTTATGGCGATAGGATCTCCAATTTTTTTACTCACTGCCTTTGACAGCAAGAAATATCGCTGGGTTCCGTTAACGGGTCTTGGTCTTTCGGTCGCCCTTATCTTACTTTCAAAGAGTAGAACATCTTTAGTAGCCATGTTGCTCTCGCTACTCATGCTGCCTCTTTATAATGTTTTAAAGCAAAACTATAAGCTTCGGACAGCTTTGCTTTTGCTTTCGCTCCTACTATGCAGCATGATAGCTGTATTAATTGTAACTAATTGGGAATTTCTATTAGTCGATACTCTTGGGAAAGATGTTGAATTGAACGGACGTTTGCCCATATGGACGCTGATCATTAATAAGGGAATGGAGCAACCTTGGCTAGGCTATGGGTATGCTGGTTTCTGGACTTCATCTGAGTCTGTTTATGTCCTGAATAACTCATGGGCAGGAACCGAAGATTTAACAGGAACCCGTTTTCATGCTCACAACGGTTTTATCGACTTGTTTATCCAGTTAGGATTTATAGGTCTAACACTATTTGGATTTAACCTCACGATAGTTTTTCAAAAAGTTATGGCTATCCTGAATACAAATAAGGCAGGAGAATATTTTTGGATGTTTATATTTCTAGCAATTCTATTGTTTTTTAATATTACTGAAGTTATTACTATATTATCGACTGGTACAATGTGGTCCTTATATGTGCTAGTGAATCTATCAGCGATTGTTCAACTGAATCGCCTTAGAAGGGAACATGATTTAAAACTAGCTTTGAATCAAACAGAAGGAATAAGTTAATGATTCAATAAAATAATTGACTTCAAGAGATTATTTTTATAATAATCAAGGATGGTCACAGTATTAAGAATACCAACAAATAATATGAATGTTCTATTTTTGACAACGATTATACCTCGAAAAGAGCGAATGGGCAGTGAAGTTGCTTCGCAATGTTTTATTGATGCTCTTAGTCAAAATAAATATACAATATCTATCGTAGGATACATGCGGGAAGACGATGTATTTGAGACAAATAAACAAGAAATAGTGATAGAAAAGAGGTATATAGAAACTAAAAGAGCTAAGTTTTATCCGGCTATTTGGTTGCTGTCAAGCCTATTAAAAAAACTTCCCTACTCAGCAGCAAAATATTATTCTAGAAATTATATAAAAACAGTTAAAGAACTTCTCCTATCGACTAAGTATGATGTTGTTATAATCGATCATCCTCAATTGGGTTGGCTAAAAGATTTTCTCAGCAATACTGATAAATTAATAACCCTAGCTCATAATGTAGAACAAGAAATTTATCGAGATAGTAGTAAAAATGCACGGAGCTTTATATCGAGGTGGATATATAGACGAGAAGCTGATTTGATTAAGACAATGGAAGATACTTTAGCAACAACCTCAAGAGAAGTTTGGACGCTTACCCAACACGATGCAAAGTATTTCTCGACGATTGAAGGAGCAGGTAGAGTCCGAGTATTTGCCCTACCTCCAGGTTTAGCCAAGTTACAAGACAAACCGCTTAGCAAAAAGTTTGATATTGGTATCATAGGCAGCTGGGCATGGAAGGCAAATATAGAGGGATTGCAATGGTTTCTTCAAAAAATCTATCCCCCATTACCAGCTAGCTTGTCAATTCATATTGCTGGTAGGGGGGCTGAGTGGCTCGCTGGAAAATACCCTAACGTTCATTATCGGGGTTTCGTACCTGATGTGCAGGAGTTCATGGCACAAGCAAGAGTGATAGCAATCCCTATCCTTAGTGGTGGTGGCATACCAATTAAGACCTTAGATGCCATTGCCTCAGGGTCTGCAATTGTAGCGACTCCAGTAGCTATGCGCGGCATTGACGATCCTCCACAAACGGTTCAAGTGGCTTATGAGCCGGAAACCTTTGCGGAACTGATAGTTTCTACGATCGCTGCTCCGTATAGTCAGCAAGCTTTTGACGAAGCTTTGAATTGGTATCGTACTCGACGCGATAAATTCATCGCTGATATAGGCCGTGCAATCAACGAGTTATGAGTGCCTACAGATGTCTTATGCGTTATTCAAAGTATCTATGAAGCCATGCAATTGAATTGCTCAAAGAAGCAAGAAAAAGCAACGAGCGCACTAGTTTTTAAAACCATAGAGACTATCGAAAGATTTCATCAATAACTAAAAGTTATCAAACATAAGGAGTGAATAGATGAGAGTACTAGTGACAGGTTCCAGTGGATTAATTGGCTCTGAAGCCGTCGAATACTACGATCGTGAAGGTCATCAGGTTATTGGAATAGATAACAACATGCGGGCTGAGTTTTTTGGTCCTCAGGGTGATACTACATGGAATCTCAGCCGATTAAAGGGCATTACTAAAAATTTTGAACAATACAATATTGATATTCGTGATCGCCAAAGTCTTTTTGACCTGTTTGAGAGTAATGCCTTTGATTTAATTATCCACTGTGCTGCTCAGCCCTCCCACGATAAAGCTTGCCAAATTCCGCTACAAGACTTTGAAGTGAATGCCTTAGGCACCGTGAATTTACTAGAAGCAACTCGGCAATTTTGTCCAGAGGCAGTTTTCATTCACATGAGCACCAACAAAGTTTATGGTGATGCTCCCAATGAAGTCCCGCGAATTGAGTTAGAAAAACGCTACGACTACGCCAGGGCTGAGGATTACAACGGTATTTCTGAAGAGTGCCGGATTGACCGTTGCCTTCACTCCCTATTTGGTGCTTCTAAAACTGCTGCCGATGTAGTTGCTCAAGAATATGGTCGTTACTTCGGCATGAAGGTTGGAATTTTCCGAGGGGGTTGTCTCACCGGGCCATCCCATTCGGGAGTTGAATTGCACGGCTTCCTTTCCTACTTAGTGAAAGTGGCACTTGCTGGCGGTACATACAAGATCTTTGGCTACAAGGGCAAGCAGGTGCGGGATAACATCCACAGTTATGACGTGATTCAAGCATTTGAAGCGTTCCGACGGAATCCAAGACCAGGAGAAGTGTATAACTTAGGGGGTGGTCGTGATAACAGTATATCTATCCTAGAATCCTTTGACTTGATCGAGAATCTAACAGGCAAAAAAGTAAATTGGGTCTACGTCGATCAAAATCGTATTGGCGATCATATCTGCTACATCTCAGATCTACGTAAACTTAAGGAACATTTTCCCGAATGGGGAATCACCCGAAGCTTAACTGACATCTTCCAGGAAATAATTGAAGCAGAAAAAGAGCGCTTGGCTGTGGCAGGATGATGCTAACTAGAGACGCTGTGCCTCTAAACTTGAGCTGAGAACTTGAGGCAGCTTAGCCAAGTTGCCTCTACTACTATCATCTATCCAATCAGCAATTCTCTAGAAGTTATCTCATGTTAAAGCTTCATCAAGGTAAACAGCTTTCTACAGAGACTCACAAGGGTGGTGATAAAATTATGCTATTTGAACTCGATTATCGAGGCCACCACCCTGGCTATGTCCAACATTTGATTCGATATTGGTGCGAGCATGAAATTTCTGGGCAGTTGGATGTCCTTGTGTCACCTAAATTCATGCAGCTACACTCCAATATTGTAGATCTAGCAAGAAGCTGTCAGCAGAAGAATATCAAGTTTGTAGCGATTACTCAGGAAGAAGAAGCTAAACTTTTTGAGAGCGCCAAGCTTGCAAATTCATTCACAGGCCGTATTGTGCGTGCCTTTCAGGAGTGGGACCTACTCCGTAAATATGCAGTCTCTCTAGGAACTACCCAATGTCTGATTATGTACCTTGACACGGTGTTCTTACGGCTAGCTTTTGGAACAAAATTTCCCTGCCCATTTTCCTGCATTTATTTTAGACCCGTATTTCACTACAGCAACTTTGCCAATTATGTACCTTCTAGGAGAGAGCGTATTTGGCAGTTACGGGACAAAATTTGCCTAGCTCGTCTCCTACAAAACTCACAACTGAAAACCCTTTTCTGCCTCGATCCCATAGCAGTAGAACAGATTAATAAAATTGACAAAAATGCGAGAGCCGTATATATGCCAGATCCCGTACAAATATACGATTGCACGGAACCTCAGATACATGAACTTAGGCAAAGTTTGGGCATTGATTCTGGTAGACAAGTATTTCTTTTATTTGGAGAGCTGACGGCACGTAAAGGGATTTATCAGGTACTCGATGCTATTGAAATGTTACCACCCGAGCTTAGCCAGAAACTCTGCCTTTTACTGATCGGTCCTCTAGGGCTAGAAGAAAAAGAACTGCTTCAAGCTCGAATTGCGGAGATTTCTCACTCTTTACCCGTCCAAATCATTGGCCGTCATGAGTTTATCACCGATCGAGAAGTTCAGCCCTACTTCCAGCTTGCAGATGTCATCCTAGCCCCTTACCAACGCCATATAGGGATGAGTGCCATCTTAGTGCGTGCTGCTGCTGCACAAAAACCTGTTTTATCTTCAGATTTTGGGCTAATGGGAGAAGTAACTCGTCGCTATGGTTTGGGTTTAGCCGTTGACTCGACAGTACCTGGTGAGATTGCTAAAGGTTTCAGTCGTTTTCTGCTTGAATCTCCGCCAAGTTTATGCGATTACGTCAAAATGAAACAGTTTGCCGAGCAAAACAATGCTGAGCAATATACAAAGATTATCTTTCAGTATTTACAAACCCAGTAACCCTATTTAATGCCTATTAGGAATAATTAATAACCATTTAAAGCATTATAGTCAATCTCCAAAAAATGAAAACATTTGATGAAGTAATTCTCCTTAAAACCAGGTTTCACAAATTAACAGTAACGGATTTAATAGACTACGTAGTAGAAGCAGCGAAAGTTGAAAAAAAGACAATAGTGGGTAATGTAAATGTCCGAGCGATGAACTTTGCCTGTGAGTTCCCTTGGTATCAAGATTTTTTAAACAACGCGGACTTAGTGTTCTGTGATGGCTTTGGTGTTTTGTTGGGAGCAAAGCTACAGGGATACTCTTTGGAATCTGTACATCGCATGACCTGTCCAGACTACATCGAGAACTTAGCACTAGCTTGTGAAAAACAAGATGTCTCTTTATTCCTGCTTGCAGGTAAACCGGGTGTAGTAGACCAAGCGATCGTCAAGCTAAGAGCAGTCGCTCCCAATCTAAAGATACAGGGACATCACGGTCATTTTGAAAAGTCTGGTAAGGAAAACGATTCTATTATTGACAAAATTAATAATTTCAAACCAGGAGTCTTGTATGTGGGTTTTGGTATGCCCCTACAAGAACGTTGGATTTTGGACAACCTAAGCCGAATAGAAGCCCGCGTGTTCTTACCTCTGGGTGCATGTCTTGATTTTTATACGGGTAATGTATATCGAGGTCCGCGTTGGATGACCGATCGCGGACTGGAATGGTTAACGCGGTTGTTTACTGAGCCACAGCGCCTATGGGAACGCTATGTTGTCGGCAATCCATTATTCTTCTATCGTCTTTTCAGACAACGGATTGATCGAGGAGCCAAAACAAGGCTGTAATCTCTACCCAGTTAATGCTGCCAGGACAACTATTTCCAAAGAATTCACATTTGATTTTGCCTATGTAAAACTTAGCCTTTTAGCATCGCTCTAACCTAATTGGGAGGTAATCATGAGGGTGACGAATCGAACAATCGCAGGGCGTCGTGCTTTCTTGTTGGGGTTGGGGGCTTCGGCAGCAGTGGGGGCTTGTACGGTTGCCCGTAGACCCGAGCAGTTGAATGACGAGGTTCAACCGATTACTGACGAGAAGCGAGACTTTACCGTAATCGGAGATGCTCCTCTGCGCGATCGGGCTGCGGCTAAAAATTTGATTTATGGCGCGGCGACTGGCTACCAAATACTATCTTCAGATTCCGCATTTGCACAGAGCTTTGCGAAAGAGTGCGCTATGCTTGTGCCAGAAAATGCACTCAAGTTTGGAGTCCTTCGCCCCAGTGCGAGTCATTTCGACTTTACTGAAGGTGATGCGCTAGCAGAATTCGCCCGCGCTCACAACATGCTTTTTCGTGGACATACCTTGGTCTGGGGCCAGGACTTCGGCGGCTCAGAATGGCTCAGAAATAGGGTTAACAGCCAAAATGCTGAACGAGTGTTGATTAGGCACATTAAGACAGTTGTAGGGCATTACGCTGGTGAGATTCACTCGTGGGATGTAGTTAATGAGGCTATCGATCCAAGTCATGGACGGGCTGATGGTTTGGCAAAAACGCAGTGGCTTAAATTTCTAGGTTCAGACTACATAGACCTTGCTTTTCGCACGGCAGCGGAGGCAGATCCGAAAGCGTTATTGGTGTACAACGGCGATTTATTGGATCATGACACCCCAGACGGGGACGCAAGGAGAGCGGCGACGCTCAATTTACTAAAGAACTTGAAGTCTAAAGGTACTCCTGTGCAGGCTTTGGGTATACAAGCTCACTTATGGGCAAATAAACCAATTAATGCCAGTAAACTGAGGGCTTTCCTGCGTGATGTTGCCCAGCTTAATCTGAAAATCCTGATTACTGAACTGGATGTTATAGACCAAAAGTTACCATCACAGATTGATAGGCGCGATCGCATTGTCGCTAGAGTTTATGAAGATTATCTATCGATAGTCCTAGATGAACCCGCAGTGATTGCCGTGGTAACCTGGGGACTAAGCGATCGTTTCACATGGCATTCACAGTTTAATCCGCGAGAAGACAAAGCACCAGTTCGTCCCCTGCCACTTGATGCTCAAGGGAAACGTAAGTTGGCTTGGAATGCGATCGCACGCTCTTTTGATAGATCCCCGAAGCGTAAAGTTTAATGTGAGCTAATACACAAAGCTTTCATATAGACTTTGAGAGTATTAGTTTAATTTTACCAACTAAGGTAGTCATTTATTTTCAAGGCATTTATCACACTTCAAGTGAAATGAGATAAATACCCTCCAGTATGCTTATTCAAAATGAACGTTTGAAAAGGGTTTAATTCAGATATTCATGCTTAATTTTGGCTTTGTAATAGAACAGGCATTAGGACACATCACGCACCACCAGAACCTAGCTCGCTGGGTGGAAGAAGATGCCGACATATGCCCGAGTTGGATGCCTATTGAAGGTCACAAAAGCGACATTTGGAATCGCATACCAGTCATTCGCAATAACTGGTCGCTCAAATGTAGCTTGCGGGCTCGTGACGCGATCGAGGCGGCTGTGCGCGTTCAACCGTTGGATGCGCTTTTTTTGCATACGCAGACAATCGCTCTGTTTGCCATTCCCTTAATGCGACACATCCCAACCGTCATTTCCTTGGACGCTACACCAATCAACTACGATACCATCGGTGCAGGGTATAACCATAAAGTGGGCGGCAACGGCCTACTCGAACGCGGTAAATTTCTGTGGAACCAAAACACATTTAATGCTGCTACAGGTCTTGTGACGTTTTGTCAGTGGGCTAAAGATTCGCTGGTTGCTGACTACAGTGTGCCTGCCGAGAAAGTGACAGTCATTCCACCAGGTGTGGACATGGAAGAGTGGCATTTTGGGCGCGGCAAGGCTGCACACCAAAATACAACAAGCGGTAAGGTGCGATTATTGTTCGTGGGGGGTGATTTCGATCGCAAAGGTGGTCGCACGCTGATCGAGGCATTTCGCAGTGGCTTAATGCAAAATTGCACATTAGATATTGTGACCAAAGATACAAGTGTCCAAGACGAATTGGCGGGAATGGACGGCGTACAGGTGCATTGCAATCTGGCTGCTAACAGTACGCCGCTCAAGGAACTCTTCGCAAAAGCAGATATTTTTGTGTTCCCGACGCAAGCCGACTGCTTGCCACACGTAGTCTTGGAAGCAATGGCGGCGGGGTTGCCGATTATTGCTACGGACGTAGGCGCATTGCGTGAGCAAGTGGAAGACGGAGTGAATGGCTTAATTGTGCCACCGTCTGATGCGGGTGCGGTTATTGCCGCCGTGCGTGCGCTTTGTGGTGATGAGACAACACGAGGCAGGATGGCTGCTGCTAGCCGCCGCATAGCCGAAGAACGTTTTGACGCACGCCGTAACTATAACGCGGTACTTGACTTGATGAAAACGATGGTATCTGCTCAAACAAAACAGGACTTATTGTGAATTAGGTGACTCCTAGATCTCACAAATCGGGTGCATCCCAAAACTTCTAATGAGGCAGTTCAAGCAAGCCTGTAGACCTGCTCCTACCTTTATCTCAAGGGAGACATTTGCAAAATGGAGATGCATCCATCCCTTGATTAACCTAAATAACCATTTGCAAAGATTTAATAATTAGGATGAATGTAGCATATATCCCTCTTTTGTCACTCTGGGTGATCGCAAACGCTGAAACCCTGATACGACAGGAGTTCCCGCCATAGGCTTACATTTTTGAGTTTCTGATAGAAAATCACGTCTCGAATCCTTACGTCTGGAAGCTTTCAGAGTTTAGCTTCGAGCGTGATTTTCCGAGAGTGACAAAAGAGGGATAGAGCAGAAATTGAGTTAAGTGTTTTAACCCGACAATGCCTTGAACGATGTATTCCAGACAAGAACGTATTAAAACGGGAAGTTGCCGCTTGGAAACAGTGTAGAAATTACACCTGTTGTAAAGCACATTAGCAATTTACAACCGTTGATGCTCGGATTAAATTGAAGCGGCTTTATCCGTCAATTAGTTCTTGACAGACCACTAGGATGTTTGTGCAACTCTTGAGTTCTTTGCTCGAACTAGAGCTAAGTAGGAGTCCTGCCCTAGCCCCACGAGCAATAGTCCACGGGACAAAGCTCCCACAGAAAAAGGAAGAAATCGTGACATGGCAAGACAGTAACGAAATGCTTTCAATCTCTTACCTTCGCGAACCGCTTTCTTTACTTGGATGTCTTGTATTCGTAACAAAGACTTAGATACCCATCTGTCGTATGTCGTTGCACCCAAGCGAGACTTCATAACCGAACCCCACTTATGGTTAATGTTTTGAAAACCCCTCAAAGCGGCAGTTGGATTATTGCTAATGCGTGAGTCCGTATGGCAGTATCGAACTGCTAACGGTTCATTCACAGCGACAAAATAGTTTGAGGCTTGAGCTAACCGCAGACACAGATCATAATCCTGGAAGCTAGGTAAACTTTCATCAAAACCTCCAATACTCACCATAGAGGAGCGCTTAACTAGTAATATTGATGTGGAGAGCCACAAACCTCCGAGTAGATGGTCGAAGAGATCTCCTTCACAAATACCGCCTTGGCTTTGTACCTTGTTGTTTGTAGCTTCAAAATATAAATCTTCCAGACAATAAGCGACGGTTACACGAGGATCGTTAGTAGCTCTTAGACGAGCCACCTGTAGTTCTAGTTTTCTGGGCATCCATTCATCGTCACTATCCAAAAACGCTACAAACTCTGCGGATGCTGCTTCAATTCCCTTGTTCCGAGCACGACCTGCCCCATAATTCCTGCCTAGACTTAATAAACGAATTCGTGAATCTCCAAATCTCTCAACCAAGTAAGCCGTATCATCAGTAGAACCGTCATCAACAACAATAAGTTCAAAGTTTGATAGGGTTTGTGCAAGAACGCTCCGGATAGCTCTTTCCAATGAATGTGCCCGATTATAGGTCGGGAGTATGATGCTGACGATAGGAACATGATTGAATGACGAGGGTTGTGTGAGTTCCATAGCTGTAGCGTTATTTTCAGATGGATATACAGATGGACTTTTAAACTTTTCCACATAATAGTAGATAGTAGAAGAATAAAGCTGTGAAAAGTTAGGGAATAACTTTTCGCTTCTTTAAGGAACACTCTTAGAACTCTCATGTTGAGGCAGAAGGTTGAAGCCTTGTTCCTTAACTTACCCTTAACTTTCCTCTTTTAGTCAGAATCAGCTCAGGATATTTCTGCTTCTAAATTTAGTAGACCTATCTTGAAAGTCTACTTTCATCCTTTGTTGTGAGCTTCCGCTCATGGTGTCTCTATCAGCAGCGACATGCATAAAGTAGCTGGGAACACATTTGATTGACTTAAACCGTCTAATGGTTTAATCCCATGCTGTCCGCTCCCCGTAATGCAACAACCGCTCAATCGTTGCCAAACGGTTGTCCCATACCTGGACTTGATAGGGTTGCCGCGATGCTTGTTGCTGCATCCATTTTCGGAAGTCAGTACGGAATGACCTCAGTAAACGTTGTGCCAACAACAAATTCTTCATTGATGGCTCTGCCGCTAGTTGATTGAGTGAAACAGATAAGGCATCGGCTTGTTTACCCCACTCTGCACTGGCGGGTTCCTGTATGAGGACTTGCTGATTTGCCAGGAGAAAGCTCCATTCCCGTTGCAATGTCGCATAACGAGCAGCAGCGGCTGAAAAAGGCTCACGGTAAGGAATTGGGGATTGAGAACGGGAAGTGACATTCTCCTGTACCCCTTGAGTACGACTGAGAATATTAAGCAGATTAGCATCCAGATTCTCCACAGCAAATAGAGCATATCCACCTGCTGGCAAGTCTCGTAACAGTTGAATTTGGTCAACCGCACCAATGTCTGGCAAATTCAACAGTCGAATCCCTGGCAAAATCAATGAGGAACCTAGGGAGGGTTGTACCAGCAACGGTTGTGCTAGCTTTTGTAAGCCTTTGGTATCCAACGAATAGGTCATCGGCACCATTAAGTCAATGTAACCCCGAATTGCCCAATCTTCCCAATTTTGTTGCAGTCTTTGTAGACGTTCGCTGCGAGGTATGGGAAACACAGCGGCAGAGAGAATTAGATTAGGACGTTGTGAGTGTAGGCGTTGCGATACCGTGGCGACAAAGCTATCGATTTGCCGGATGCGAAAATCTGTCCACTTTTGCCACAAGTTGCGATCGCGCGGTGATACATTAACTGGGTCAACACCTGTCAATTCCTTGAACTGCTGACGCGCTGTTGGACTATAGCCAAATGTCTGATTCGCACTAGGGTCTTGAAAGGGATAGCGAATATAGTCTAGCTGAATGCCATCCACCTCATAGTTTGTGGCAATCTCCTCCAACAGCGCCATCAAATAATTGCGGACTTCTGGATTAGCTGGATCGAGAAACGCCTTTTTTGTATTTTGCTCAAATACACGTCCCTGCTTATCGAACATTGCCCAGTCCGGATGAGCCGTCAGTACAGGTCCGGTATAGTTAATAGGCTGATTCATTAGCGCATTGTGACGCTGGTTTGCCGCCGCAAACATCCACACCCAAGCGTGCAGTTCCATCCCTCGCTCATGGGCAAGCTTCACTGCTGCTTTCAGAGGGTCCCAACCCCGAACGAGTGGGTTTTGCTCTGGTGCAACGCGGCTAGGATAAATTGGATAACTAGCATTGACCGTTTCAAAAAAGACAGTATTAAAGCCTGCTGCCGCTAGTTTGTCAAAAATTCTCGCTAAATCCTGTTCGGATTTCGCAGTGACAATCGTACCCCGATCTAGCCAGATTGCCCGAATTTCTGACTGAGCCAATCTACGATCAGTTGGGTAATTATCCCAGAGTAAACGGCGTGCTTCGATCCACTGCTGTCTTGCTCGGTTATAGTCCTTTGATGCGATCGCATCACGGAAGTTTTGCAGCGCCGTCCTCGCCTCTGCGACTGCTCTACTCGCAGGGCTGGTTAACCCTTGGCTTGCCGCCTGAGCCGCATTCGTTCCAGATGTATCCTTAGCACTGGCAACGAGAAATTGCTCAATTGCCGCACCTGTTTGTAAATCTACATTACTATTTGTCGCATTCGCCGCGAGTAAGGCACTTTCAAAGCGACCAATGAGATTTTCTAACTCCTGATCCATTGCTCTTGCTTCTGTTGCCGTAATCGCCCCGGTTCTGCGAGGTAATGATGGTGTTGGTGTCACCACATCATCGGGGTCAGTTTGGGCAATCTGGCTAGGAGGGGAAGATGTTGGTGGCGTTAGAGTATTTTGTTGTGGCGCGTTGGCAGGAGGTGTGATGGCACTAGCTGCCGTTGGGGCTTTGGACGGCGCACAATATTGTTGTGACTGGGTTGGTGCTTTTGCTCCAGCCGCAACCGTTAAACCATAGCGACCAAGAGCGGCGCGTAACCAAGCACTATCCACCTCCCGTGAGGCAACCCCATCAATGCCCCAACGCCAACCGAAAAAGGTAGACTTGTCTGTTGTAACTACAGCGGGTGGGTTGTCACTCTGATCCCAAACGGCAGCGGTAACGGAGTTTAAGCCAGCGGGAATTACGACACCTCCCTGGATGTTGCTAGCTAGTCCAGATTGCCGCACCCAAGTCTGTGTATTCGTCCGTAAGGGTTCAAGTTCAGAAGGTTTGGTGAGAGCAAAACCCCAATAGGCACCCAAAAGCGATCGCAAACGATTGCGTATTTCTGGTTGGGAAAGTGTCCCGACAGGCCCACTGACGATCACTCGTCCACCCTGACTCATCCATTCCTGTAGGGCAGCTAGCTGGGACGATTTTAGCTGTTCAATATTTGGCAAAAATAGTAATTGAGGGTTACCCAAGTCCGACGCTTGCTGAACTTGAGCAAAATCAACAACACAGTAGTCAACACCCGCTGAGACTAAGCGGCTTGTAATGCCTGACCAATACGCTTCATTCTCTGGACTTCTGACTACTCCCAATCTGGCTGTGTCTGCCCAAGCGGCTGGTAGCAGTAACAGAGAATGAATAAACGTTCCGAAAACGGTACCGATGAGAATTTTCCTTCTCTGAATGCCAGCCATCTGGTGTAGCGACCCTTTCAGCAACGTTTTAAGTTGCTCACGCTGTTTTCTCGGCAAATCGCACTGCCGATTGACATGAGAATCACTCCTCAACACACTTTGCTCCTTATTCGCTTTCCTACTCCTCACCACCCTTTAGGCACCTTAACAGGTTAAAAGGGGAAAATGTTAAAGAACTATAACTTTTTAGACTCTAACCGACAAAAGATGCAAAAGGCTAATCTGAAAATAAGGCAGAAGGCAGAGGGCAGAAGGAATAAGGATTTTCATCTAAACGTTCGTGAGCAACTGCTCATGGGGTCTAACCTGAAAACAGGTGTTAGAGGTTAGGTTGTAGGTGGTAGGGGAAAGGGATTTTCATCGCAATGTTAGTGCGCTCTACTCGCAGGGGGTCTAATCTACCAACTCATTAACAGGAAAACGGTCAAGTAGCTGGATGGCGCGAATTGCGTTGAGTTTTAGGGCTTCTGAGACAGGAGGGACATGGGGAATTTGCGACAAGATATCGACTGTGCGACGCAGAAGCCGCACAATATCTCCCTCATCCAAACTCGTATTGGCACAAAGCTGTGTCCATTCAACTCCTAACGCCCACTGCTCGATAATTCCGGTTAATTCATATTCCAACCAAACGGGTAAAGCGACCTGATAGCGCCGCTGTAACTGGAATAGTTGACGCCGCATTCCCTTTAAACCCGTCAACGCTTCGATGACTTGCTCAGCAGGTGAGTAATTTGTCCAGCTATCGGGGCGAGGTGTTTCCGTAACTAGAGCGCACATTGCAGCAGCTAGGTGGTGGGGGGCTAAGTCATCAAACTCTCCCGACATCAGCGCTAACCCTAGCCATAATTCATTGTCTGCGCGAATTGCAGCAGCAGCTTGTCCCAAGCGAGTTGGTTTCACATCCTCTAGACAACCAAATGCCCGGAGAATTTCCACTAAGTTGAGGAATTCCTGCCAGTGATGCGCTTGGTGTTCGCGGAATTCGGCTTGACGAGCGTTGATTTCTTCTTGTAAAGCCAAGCGGCGTCTGTGCCGTTTCAGCAAGTTGGAAGGGTTACCCCACTGTCGAATTGGATGAGTATCCAATTGGGCTTTCACGGCATCGACAACTTGCTGCTGTGCGAGGACTTCTGGCGCTAGCATTAGTTCGGCTACACGAGGAAGTGAGGCTGCGATCGCTTGTGTCTCCTGTGTCCCCCGCCTGACTTGTCCCGGCTTAATCACCAGTTCCGGTGGTAACTCAAGAGATGCGATCGCTCTTGCCTCTACTACCTCACCTTGCAAGTCAACAACATCAGCCGTTGTCACTACATACCAGCGATTATCAGCACTTAAGCAAACCAAGTACCAGGATTGACCACGACCCTTTTCCTTAGTCACCAAAACGGCTGGAACGGGAGAAGAGACTGGTACATACTTCCCTTTCAGATAAAGAATCGTTCCAACTGTTACCTCTGGTATTACCTGGGCAAGTTCACTCGCTTGTCGGTCTTCCGCTTGATTTTCCAAGATTTTCAGGATTCGGCGTTCCTCTTTTAGGCGTTCGCTCAGTTTTTCATAAGCGGCAAGCGCTCCTACATCAACAGGTGCGAGTTGAATATCAAGTTTTGTCAGTTCTGTCGTCAGATCCGTAATCGCTTGTTGCTGAGGTCTGAGGTACAAGGTTGCCAAGTACTGGGCAAAGCTGCGTTCCACTAAATCTCTCGCTTGAGTCAGCGTATGGGTTTGCAGCAAATTCAGTACCATCCCATAGTTGGGAGTAAACTGACTCACCAGTGGGTCAGCACCAGCCGTTGCCAGGTAAGCGGCTTCCTTTGCCCCTTCAAACGGTGTCTGCAAAGTCACAACATAACCTGTCGCATCCATCCCTCGGCGTCCAGCACGACCTGCCATCTGCAAAAACTCCGAAGCCGTCAGCAAGCGGTGTCCCCGGTCAGTGCGTTTAGACAACGTTGAGATTACCGTCGTTCGGGCAGGCATATTAATCCCAGCCGCTAGAGTCTCTGTCGCAAACACTACCTTGACAAGACCCATCTGGAACAGTTCTTCAACAAATCCCTTCCAGGCTGGTAAGATTCCCGCGTGATGGGCAGCAATCCCTCGATAGAGCGGTTCAACCTGTCCAGCACGCCCAGCATCGGGATTGCGACTCAAAAATTCATCAATTCGTACTTTCAGTTCAGCCGCTTCTCGCTTATTCACGAGTGACAACTCACCCATCTCTTCCACGGCTTTATCACAACCCCGACGGCTGAAGATAAAGTAGATGGCGGGCAACATATCCCGTTGCTGCAACTGGCTAACAACATAGGTAATCGTCGGGCTTTCTGGGCGCCCTCCCTTGGGTTTACCTCCTTTTGGCTTGAGGCGTGGGTTAATTTGGGAGTGGCTGTGATCTAAGAGGGGAAAAAGTCCTTTCGGGTTGCCAAAGTGAAACTGTAAGGGAACAGGTCGGAAGTCGGAGAAAATCAGTTCAGTTGAGCCATGAACCAGATTCAGCCAGTCCGTCAGTTGGTCAGCATTGGCAACTGTGGCAGAGAGGGCAACAAGTTGGATATCCGGTGGGCAATAGATAATTGACTCTTCCCAAACCGTACCCCTTTGACGATCATTCATATAGTGGCACTCGTCTAGCACCACTGCCTCAACGCCGACAAGGGAAGTCCCGACTTCGCCAATCGGTGTCCCATAAAGCATATTACGGAAGATTTCCGTGGTCATTACTAAGATGGGGGCATCCCGGTTGATCGAGATATCACCAGTGAGAAGACCAACATTGTCTGCGCCAAACTGCTCACGAAAATCCCGTAATTTCTGATTTGAGAGCGCCTTCAAAGGTGTGGTGTAGAAGACACGACCATTCCGCGATAGGGCACGGTAAATGGTATATTCTCCAATCAGTGTTTTCCCGGAACCAGTAGGGGCACAAACAACTACAGAGCGACTGACATTCAGAGCAGCGATCGCTTGTTGCTGAAATTGATCGAGTTCAAACGGAAATAGGTTATTTAGGTCAAGCTCTACAGAGGTAGTGGAAACGTTCACACGAAGTTATTCCAATAAGAGGGTTGAGGGGATTGGGAGTTTGGCTGTAATCTATGTCGGAATTGTTCTATTGTAAAGCCGGAGTCAAAACCTTTCAGCTTGAGGCTAGGGGCTAGTTTTCTCTTGAGTTATACTGCCATCAGTTTAGGGGCATGATGTGTGTGCTAAGCTGCTACGCAGCTTGATTGTATAATGAAAGATTAAGTATAAAGATATTTTTAGCAATATATGCCAGCCAAGAACCATCTTTCTCAAGAACAAAAAGAACGACTCCTAAAAATATTAAAAGAGCATGAGAATCCCTATGTAAGAGAGAAAGTTTTGATACTCTTGTTGATGAATGATGGAAAAACCTACCAAGAAATCAGTAATTTTTGGCTCTTCAGTACTTAGTATGCTAAATCAACAATTAAGATGCCAATTAAGCAAGCATCTAATTCGGTAATTTTCAAAATGTCTAAAACCATAAGCAGAGCGTTTAATCAACTT
>NZ_JACJNU010000002.1:0-52591 GCF_014849525.1 Microcoleus sp. FACHB-SPT15
AGGGCGAGTTTGCCATCAGTTAAGCCACCAGCACCGTCAAGTTCGATACCGACACCCCGCGCTAAGGTATTGGCTTCGTCAAACTCTACGATCGCTTCTCCATATTCGTAGCGTCCCAGGATGTAATATTGGGTGGGTTTATCGACGGCAGTTACGCCTCGTCTGTCGCACAGCAGCACGTCAGTTAAGACGGCTTCCAGGACTTCTTTTTGCACTTCGTCGAGGAATGAACTGGCATCGAGTTCTTCACCGTTGGGCAGTTCTACGGAGTCGTATTGGGTATAGGCGCGGAGTCCAGCACCGATGCAGGCGATGACTAGATCCGCACCCGTGACACCCTCTGACATAAGGTTTTTGACTCGTTCGCGCACAATCTCTGCCAGCAGGGGACGCACATCCATTGCATAATCGCCCACCTTGGCATCTTTGCGTTTGCGGGCAACTAGGAAGATGCTAGAGGCAAGGGCGGCTGAGTTTTGACCGCGAAGCCGTGACCCCATTTCAGTATCGAGGGGCCATGCTTCGGTAATAGTAAATCCTGCGCGTCTGAGGGAATCAATCAGTGTCGCCCAACCTGAAGTAGTTTTGTGGGCATAAACGACAACCATTATCCCATTGGGTTTCAGCACTCTGCTGGCTTCACAGAATGCCTGGTGCATCATGTCTTCATAAGCCTTCGCTGCCTCGGCTTTATTTCCCCCATGCCGTGAAGGTTCCATAATGGCTTCATTTTTCTTGGGGGTGAGTTGGCTAGAACAATGTTCTTTATAAAGGTGTCCAATTGAGCGTTTTAACCAGACATAAAAGAAGTCTGAAAGGTCAGCATAAGGTACAGAATCAAAGTAAGGCGGGTCTGTAATGACTGCATCTAAAGATTCAGGTTGGATGGGCAATGCCATTGCTGAACTACGTTGACATATTGCAGGATTTCCGCAACTAGCTTCTTGTTGAATAAAGTTTGTAATCCAAGGTAATGAGTTACTAGCACTTCCAGACGATTCACCGATGGGACAGCCTTCGCCAAAGTCCCATACCATTGGTAAAGCCTGCCTTCCGAAGGTATTGTTGATGCCACTTTGAGTAGGAGTTGGATCGTATCGGCAAAGGGTGCTAGCTCTATCAGCTACTCTATTGATCATCACGCCAAGATAAGTAGTGATCGCCTTCCCAAAGTCTTCCTCATACCCCTGCTGCAATATCTCCTCATGTGCCAGCCTCACCCACTTCACAAAAGTCATTAGCGACAGCAATTGTCGTGAAGTAAATAACTTGCCAAAATTATCTAAGCCATAAAGATGCGTGAAAAATGCTCTCGTATCTCCAGAAAAAATAGGCTCATTAGGAACGGTTAAGCCTGTTTCTGCACAAAGCTTTTCTAATCGATTATTTAATTTATCGTTATCAGGAATATAGCGATTATATAAATTCACTGCTAAATAAGTTTTACCTTTTGCGCCTGGTGTTGTGCAGACAATCGCCATTAATTGCTGACCAATATTGCCAGCTTTTCCCTGTTCTTTAATATAATCTGTCTTAGACGTTGTTCCACAATGTCGGCAAGTAGAAGTACCCCTTGAACTACCAATAGCAGGGTCAAAACCTAACCCTTTTTCCGTAGTGGCTTCTATTACTTCAAACTCAACCCGCTTTGTATCATGATTCGGGATAACTTTTAGCGCAACATACTTTTTGCTCTTCTTACAAAGCCAAGTTTGACGGACTAAAGGGACTGCTGCACCGCAACCAGGGTTAGGACATTTAACCGTCCGCGTCCAAAGATAAGCAACAGGTGTTAACTCCTGATGAAACGATAAATTTAATTGTTTGGGCTTTTGTTCCTCCCACATTTCTAGTTGTTCAGCTTCTTTAGCTAGAGGCTCTCCAACCTTAATATTAGGATACAAGTCTCCAATTTCTTGCCGCACATTTTTAATTACCCAGTTGCCCCATTTATCGACTTCATCAGCGAGTTTTTTACCGTATTTTTGCGGATAAACTAGAGTACAAAGCTCAATAATATGGGCGACTGGATTAAGTTCTATTGCATAGCTTTCACAGCCCAATCGCAGCGCTTCTAAGGGAATTGCTCCTCCCCCAGAAAACATATCCAACACCTTGGGCGGTGGCACTTGATTGAGGGGTGTGTCAGAGGGGAGATTGAGGCGTTCTCGCTGTGCCTCCAATATTTGTTTTCTAGCTTTGGCAATAGTCGCTTCCCCAGCTTGCCACTTGCAAAGCTCAATCATCGCCTTACTCAAAGCGTTACGCTTCTGGGGAGTCTCCGGTGCAGCAACCAGCGAAGCAAAGACCGCCGCCCTTGCTGCAACTAAAGGTCGTCTCGCCCACCACAAATGCAGTGTAGAAATATGACCTTTACGAATTGACTTTTCCCGTGCGGCTTCAAGAGAAATTTCACGAATCGGGATAAAGTCTTCAATCAGGCGACGGTCTGAGGTCATAGTTGCGTTACTTTGCTTTGTTGCTGTTTTTGCTGTAAAAATTCGGCAAAATCTAGAATTTCTGCCAATTTGTCTTCAGATAAATTATCTAAAACGGCGAGGATTTGTCCCCGTACCCCTATCGTTTCTCGTGCAGGTTTAACTAGCCGTAACTGTTGAGGAGAAACCGTTTCTACTCCAATCGTCTCCATAAATGAATCAGATTCATCGCGGTTAGCGGGTGTAAAATCTCCTTGGATATCCGCCTTCACCCAACCCGCAAACAATTCCACCATGAAGGCTTCACCATCATTAAAAACCTCAACAATTGCTCCTGGTGTTCCTTCTGGTGCCGTACCCCCGTCTGTAAGAGCGATCGCTTCCTTTAATTTGACAGAATCAAATAGCTGAAACTGGCTCATTGCTGCCTCCCATATTGTTCTGGAACTGCGGTGACAAACCGAACTACAGTCTCACCAAACAGCACAATCCAAGCTGTCCGAATCCGCCAAGATACCCCAGACGGCCCTGTAACCAGAATAACGACAGACAAGCGATCGCCGTAGGCATTTTGTCCTTGGGGTTGTAGCCTGTCCAGGGATACCTCAGCCAGTATTGCCTCTCGAATGTCCTCTGCCGACTGAAATCCCATCACCTCGTGCCAGAATTTTCGCTTATCGCCACCTTCCCCCGATGCAGTTGTATGGTTGAGGAGATATTCCGCTTTGGCTATAGGAAACTCTAAGCCTAGTGGTGAAGTCATCGAGTCCGGGTTCCCTCCTGATTCACTGCCTGACGTAGCAACGCCTCAGCCCCAACAATATACCGCGTCACCTGTTTAATCTCCACTGGTATTAAAAGAAGAGATCTTTAATTGTCCGAACTAACCAATTCGGTTCATCATAATTCCTATAATTAAAATCCTTAAAAACTTCATTTTTAGCTCTTTTTGACTTAGAAGCCGATTTAGGGGATTTCTTTGGTTTACTTTTGGGTTTTTGCTGAGATTTTTGTTCTCTAAGTTTTTCTATATTTTCCAGAGTTATACTGTCATCTTTAATATTAATATCTTGGACATTAGCCTTGGTCAATTTAGTCTTATTACTAAATTTAATTTGAGACAGAGTTGCTCGTGCAAGATTTGCATCGCTTAAATCTGCTTGAATTAAGTTCACTGATTCTAAAATTGTCTTACTTAATTTACTTTTAACTAATTTAGCCTTAAATAAATCGGTATCAATTAATTTTGCACCTGTTAAATCTGCTGCACTTAAATCTGCAAATCCTAAGAGAGTTTTAATCAAAGTAACATTCTTGAATATCACCTTAGTCAAGTCACAGTATCTCAAGTTGGTAGATGTTAAATTAACTTTTTGCAATCTAGATTCAGACAAGTTAGATTTTTCTAAGTTAGCGAATGATAAATTTACATTGTCCATTTTAACTTTAAATAAATCAGATTCAATAAGATTAACTCCTGCTAAATTAGATTGCTTTAGTTCTGAATATTTCAAACTTATTTTATACAGGTTTGCATCTAAAAAATCAGCATTGTTAATAAATGAAGAATTAATTTTTGCGTTTTTTAAGATACTTTCTGTAAACTTGATGTTTGATAATTGACATTCCTGCATTTCTAATTCCTGAAGATTGGCTTGAACCAAGTTAGATTTCAGGAGGTACACATTATAGAATAAAGACTTTTGTAAATCTGCTTCTTGGAAACTGCAACAATCAATAATGAGATCAGCTAAGGCTGCCTCAATAAATTGAGTTTTTTCTAGATTACAATTTTCAAAATTTAGCTCGACTAACACAGCTTCGCTCAAGTTAGCACCTGATAGATTGACTCGCTTTAGCTTTATATTTGTTTCTCCTTCAGCAATCTTGGCTGGTTTATTTATTTTAATTCCACTTAAGTCTACGCCACTTAAATCAATATCTTCAAATAGTCTTTTTCCTTCCTCAATTTGCTTGATAAATTCTTCTCTAGTAAGTTTATTATTTTGTTCTTGGTTTTCCATTTTACTCATTGTTTTTTCAAGACAACTAAGAATTTAACTAGCTACTGCTTTGGACAAAGCCTCAGCCCCGACGATATACCGCGTCACTTGCTTAATCTCCTTGGCATCCCCCGCCAAGACTCTCGCTGGATTCGGAATCTTCAATAACTCTGGATTCGGCGTCTTGCAGCCCCAAACCACATACAGCCAGTACGAATCCCCTAACTGCTGTGCCTTGCGCCACTCATTCACCGTCAGAGAAACTTCCAACTCCCGCTGCGCCCGTCCCTTCACCTCAATCCGACGCACGGGTGCAATGCCCGTTTCTGGGTCAACGGGTCCCACACTGCGAATGTCAAAACCACTGCCATCCCGATTCTTACTAACATCCTCCGGTTCCCATCCCCGCTGGCGCTCATAGTCCATCACGTACTGCATGGCAAAAGCATCAACCTCTGGATCGTTCCGCATCCCTGGATAGCTGGACACTTCCACAGGTGCCGGATGGACTAGAGCCGTTCCCAAATATGCGACTCGCCCAGGACGTACAATCTTGAGATAGTCCAGTTCGTTCTGCTTATACTTATAGCGTTCTTGCAAGTCGCGCACCTTATTCTGAGCCGCATCTCGTGCCACTCGGTAGGTTTCATCACCCGCTGCCACTTTCGCCGCTAACTTCATCTGGGTGCGTTGGGCATCCCGAATCGCTGATTCCATCGCCTGCTTCAGGTAGTCCTGCCGGATTTGCAACTCCCGTTGCCGCTGCGATCGCTCCTGATTCATCAACGGCAGTTGAACTTTCACCTTCAGCCAGTTTTCCACTCGCTGCTGTTCGGCAGGAGTCGGCGGCTGAAGCGCAGAGTTACTCAAAGATTGAGCAGGGGCTAAATCGTGCAGGCAGTCGGGCGGAATGAGTGTTAGTTCTCCAGAAGCGTCCTCGGCAACCGCACACATACGAGCCTTGATAACGCTATCTTCTCCCTTACGCCCTTGACCGCCTACCTGCACGTCAAAAAAGTGAATACAGTAGGGATGTTCGGCATCGGCATCGATAAATACAGCCGCTTGATGGGAGATAGTTTCAGAAAGCTGAGCGTCCAGTCGTTCAGCGACGGCGGCAAATAGAGGATGCCCTGGCGAACATAAATCGGCATCCTGGTGAGCAGCAGTCGCCAGATTTTCCTTATAAAATGTCAGCTTGGGATAATTTTTCTCTGGGGTTCCCAGGCGACGGATTGCCTCTAGATGATCAGAGCGAAACTCCTCTTTAACGTAGGGAACGCGCCACAACCCATCGGCACGGGGTTCTAAGTTCACCCGCAGGTGTTCGCAAGCGCGTTTGAAAAATTCTTCCACATAGCGCGGCATCAACCGCTGTTCTTCAGAAACGTAATCCTGAGTTTGGGTGCGCCGAATTTGGGATAAATCCACATGGGTTGTCGCCAGTGCCACACCCGTTGCCTGTTCTAACGCCTCCAATCGTCCGGGGTTCAAGCGCTCAATTTGCTCTAGCGCTTCGTCTTCCAAAGCTGGAGTGTAGGTGGCTTCCCGCACCAAGTCCTCAAAGCGGATGTCATTCAGTTGCAGCAGTTGACCGATGACATCAAAAACGCGATCGCCCATTGCTATGCGAATTTCTTCCAGCTTTGTCAGCAACCGATTCAGCACCCGCCCTTCGACAGTATTCACTGCCGCGAAGTTGAAGATGTAAACCTCATGTTCCTGACCAATCCGGTGAATCCGCCCCATCCGCTGTTCCAAGCGGTTCGGGTTCCAAGGCAGGTCGTAGTTAATCATCAACCGACAGAATTGCAGGTTAATTCCTTCTCCCGCTGCCTCAGTTGCCAAACAAATCTGTTTGTTGAACTGGAAATCCTTTTGTGCGGCTTTTCGTGCCAGCACATTCATTCCCCCGTGAATCTCACAGGTGCTATATCTCCAATCGGTCAGATTCTTTTTAAGATACTCCAGGGTATCCCGATGCTCGGTGAAAATCAGCAGTTTGCCGCGACCATCCTTAAGTTCATCAAAGTCAGCTCCCTCTAGGCATTCTTTCAGGGCATTGAGTTTGGTTTCCGTCCCCACATCAATAGTCTGCTGAGTGAGTTTGACGAGTCGCTCCAGTTCCCGTAACTCTTCTCGCAACTGGTCTATTTGTTCGGCGACGGTAGACTCGATCGCTAGCGCTTCTAACTGCTCTTCGTCACAGTCATCACTCTCTTGCTCCGCATCAACAGGTTTCCCCAAGTTCATCAAGCGATCGCGCTGTTCTGCCGGAGATAGCTCATCGAGTTCCGCCAACAAATCTGCAAAGCGCCGCTGTCGCCTTTTCAAGGAACTGAAAATGGCATTCAAACTACTGGCTAATCGCCGCTGCAACACCGTCCGAGCCAGAGCAACTGCCGCTTGCTTACGCCCTTGGGTTTTCCCCAAATACTTGTTAATGTACTTCGTTACCTGTTTGTACAGGTGCTCTTCTTCTGGGGATAAATTAAACGGCACGGTTTGGGCATGGCGTGCTTTGAAGAGCTTGCGCCCCTTAAAGTCTCTCAATTCCTCTTTAATCCGACGCAGGAACCAAGGACTATTTTCCAAGCTCAAAATCTGGGGATTGAGTTCATCACAGATAAACTGCTCTGGATCGAGTAACCGTAGGAAGTTGTGAAACTGATCGACATCCCCCTGGTGCGGAGTTGCCGTCAACAACAGAATCCTCTCGCTATTGCGGGATAATTCTTCAGCTAATTTGTAGCGCCCTGTGCGCCGCAAGTCATCGCCGTGGGTTCGGGCGGAACATTTATGGGCTTCATCAATAATCACTAAATCCCAGTCCACTTGCAGGATACCAGGCATGACATCATCCCGCTTGGCAAAGTCAATCGAAGCAATACACTGGCGGAACCTGTCCCAAGGATTACCCGCCAACTGGTTCTTCGCCAGAGTGGACGTTATCACCTCAAAAGTTTCAGAGAACTTGCTGCGAAGTTCGTCTTGCCATTGAATCGTTAGCGGTGCAGGGCTGAGAATTAACACTCGGTCAATGGCGTTGCGTAATTTAAGCTCTTTAAGTAGCAATCCAGCCATAATCGTTTTCCCAGCACCGGGGTCATCTGCCAGCAGAAACCGCAGCCGAACCTGGGGCAAAATTCGTTCGTAAACAGCTTCTAGCTGGTGGGGTAAGGGACGAACGCCGCTGAGACTGACGGCGAAGTGAGGATCGTAAGCGAAGGCGGTTTTAATCCGTGCCGACTCAACGAACAAGAAAAATGAATTGGCATCGACGGGAGCCGAGTCGGTTTGCTGCTGACGAGCGAGAATCTCCTCAACCTCAGCACTACTCAAGAGCGCTTCCCGTAATTCGCCACTTGCGGTGCGAACCTGTAGCAGTACGGTTTCATCAATAACGTTGGTGGACTCGACAGTAACAGCCCCGGTGAATTGTTCGGGGATGGAAATCCGTCTGCCAATTAGTTGCTCGATCATCGGCTGTTCTTTTACACGCACTCGTCGGCTGTTCTCATTCTCTTCGCTCTCCCCACAAGAACAGTGTGATCTAGAACAAGGAGCGATCGCATAATCCTCTACTTCGCCTTGCTGAATTTTCACCAATTCAAAAAGTCATAAATTCATAAATTCGACAATGGACAAAGGCGGAAAGGCGATTTAAGCTGTTGATATGGGTTGAGGGTACAGAGCTTGCTGATCACAGTTGCCGGGTTCAAAGGGGGCGTGGGGAAAACCACATCCGCCGTCCATTTAGCCTGTTACTTTGCCAAGAAGGGCGACACGTTACTGGTCGATGGCGACCCAAACCGGAGTGCGACGGGGTGGTGTAAGCGAGGAGACCTGCCATTCAAAGTAGTAGACCTGATGCAAGCCGCCCTGTACAGTCCCAAGTATGAACATATCGTCATCGACACTGCCGCCCGACCCAACCGGGACGAGTTGGAAGCCTTGGCGGACGGGTGCAACCTTTTAGTTCTGCCGACTACCCCAGACGCCCTGGCGATTGACGCTTTGCTACAAACTGTAGACTTACTCCAGGCATTGGGGAGCGATCGCTACCGCATCTTGCTGACGATGGTTCACCCCAAACCCGTGAAGACGGCAGCGCAGGCTAGAGCCGCCTTATCAGAGTTGCCATTGTTTAAGAGAGATATCCGGCGCTATATCTGCTATGAGAAGGCATCTTTAGAAGGCGTACCCGTGTATGAAGTCAAAGACCGGATGGCAAAGCTCGCTTGGCAAGACTATCTAGCAGTCGGTAAGGAAATTTTGCCATGACCGACCCAACGGATTTATTCAAGAAGCTGGTACGCGATGCCAGCGGCGGTGCGCGAAGCGCCCATCGCTCTGAAACTCAACCCACCTCGCCTAAATCTGAATCTCTTGCTACACCGCCTGACATACCTGAACCGAAACGACGTGGCAGACCAGCTACGGGCAAGCGGAGCGACCCTAACTGGATTGGTCGAACTTACTACATCCGCAAAGAAACCGATTTAGATGTTGAGGATGAACTGCTACAGCTCAAGCGACAAGGCATTGAGCTAGATAAGTCAGAGCTAGTTGATAAGTTGCTCAATGCCTGGGTGAAATGGCGAATGGATGAAAATTCAGAGATTCGGCTATCTGAAATTACGCCAATACGAAAAGATGATAAAGAATAGGCGTTTGTGTAGCAAGCGACTTTATTGGCGAATTCTCAGACACATTCATAAGCAGCCAGCGCCGCAAATCGTGACGGTCAGGTTCACCGACTATAAGTTTGTGTCCACCAAGCCCAAACTCGAACTAAATTCATCGCCACTGCCGTGATGATATGCTGCAACAACCTATCTCTTATCCCTTACCTCGAAACTCATCGCCATCGCTGGTTGGTTGCTGCTGTTCAGACTGGGGCGGTTGAGGGCAATAGCGATCAATAAGCTCCTGTTTCTTTCCCGGCTCCTGGGGAGCGATCACCTTTTCTGGTTGACTGTTCTCTACATTTGCAGACTTGCTAGCAGGAATCTCACTCTTGCTCTCTTGTTGATTCTTGCTCTCTTGTTGATTTCCTTGGAATTCTCCTTGATTAATTGTATCTGAGGAGTGATTGACTTTGCCTAAACATCTGTTTTTCAGCTCATCCAGTCTACTGTGCAAGTAGGGAGATATTTCTTTTTGAGTTTCAGTTTTGTGGGTTTGGGTATTTTCCGGAGTTGAGTTTTGTCCGTAGTTACCCTTCAGTTCAGGCTTTGTGGCTCGTTCATTTTCCCCCTGGCTTTCGGACGACTGAATTCCAGTAGTGGGAGTCTCTGTATTTTTCTTCAGTCCCTCATAAGATCTTGTGTAAGGGTTAATCCCTGACTTAAAACCATTTCTTCTGGGCGCATCTTGATTTTCATACTCTTCACACGCTTTTTTCTGCCAATCGTGAAATGCTCTTAAGTTATTTAATTTGGGATAATTAGCTCTTTCAGGCTGAGAAATCGGGCGATGGAATGGATTTTCGCTCTCCCCTTTACTGGTGCTAATGACTTGCTCATTTTCAGGATTAGGGTTATTTTGATTTTCAGATGAGTCCCCCGAATAGATTTTACCAAGCTTTGACTTCTCTATTCTTTGGCGCAAGGCTTGCAACTCTTCAGGAGTCATAAGTTCACCTTCAATATCTTTTCATCGATTGAGTTATCAAGGTGTTAACCGTTCAAGTTAAGGTCTACTTTGATCTCCCGATTCTTGAGGCTCAACTAGTTTCGATGTCTCAGTTGGGGTTGGTTCGATGTATTTTTTGCGTAGATTGGCAAAGGGATCAGAACCAGGAGCAGGGCTACTACTTAACTCGCTTTTAGTTGGGTCACTGTTTTCTTCAGGGTTTGATAGGCTTTGCCCATAGTTGCCTTTCAACTCTGGTTTTGCTTGCGCCTCACCTATCTCTGAAGGCGGCAGATTATCGGCTGGGTTATCTTGGTTTTTGAGGTGAGGAAATTTTTTTTCTAATGCCGCTCTGGGTTCATCTTTAAGATTCTTATTATCTAAAAGTTTCTTAGCATGAGCTTCTTGACTGTCTTGGGGTTCAGGTGTACTTTTTTGCTGACCGTTATTTGTTGGACTCGCTCCAGTTTCTTTCCCTTGTTCATTCTTATCACGCGCATTTTCATCTATACTTTTTGAGTCTGGATAAACATCACCTTTAGGATTTTCTGCTGTTGTTTTAGGCTTTTGCTTGGGTTTAGGGAAATTTTCAGACATGAAGTTTGTTTCTTGTAAACTGGTTAGTTAAGGCAGAAAATATGGCAAATCTTCTGGTTCTTTTCCTGTCAGTTGAATTGCCAAACAAGTTGCAAGCGAGGGTTTCAAATCATCACTTAAGTAAGGGAAGATAGGAGTAGTTGTCATCCAATTTTGTAATGCCGTAAATGGACTAATGTTTTCATCTTGCATATCTTTATAGAAAGAAGTGCGATCGCCCTCCAACAACATCCTGTTCTCATACCGAAATACCCCAGGCGCTTCACATTTGGCGTATTCTGGGTGAGGCAGTCCGATTTTTAGCAGATGCTCCGGGATGCGGCAGATGTCAATCCAGTTGGTTTGAGTTTGAGGATTGGGATTGAGAATTGCCTCAATGAGCAAGCGGTGGGCGTGTTGGGTTTGGCATCCCAGCCAGCCATGTACCTTGCCTTTTTCCTGGACGGCTTCTAAGGCTAAAAACGAAATGGCACTGTTGAGGATGCCTTGAATTTGGTCGGTAGTTAGATGGTTAGCACCGCGCTCGATGAGGATGCGTCCGAGGATTGGACGGGCAGTATCGGCAGCTGGTGCGCCAAAAGGAGCCGCTAGGAGTTGAAGGATTAGGTTAGATTTGAGAGATTTGTATTGAGGATGCTCCGATAGTATTTGCACTAAGTCAGCACCCTGCTCGATACAAGCTGCCGATCGCGAATCGGTTGGACAGCCAATCAGAGGAGCATACAAAGAAGGATACTGGGATTGAAATTCAGCTTGGAAGAGGGCATGAATTTCTTCGTCGCGCAAACGCGGATTAAAGCCGTTGTCAGCATCCTTGAAGTTAGGGGCGCTGGTGACGCTGGGTTCGGGGTTGCCACCGATGTAGTAAAGCATTTGTCCTGTGCCGAGGGAAGCGAGGGATTTTTCCTGCTGGGGGGTAAGCAGCATGGAACGACCGAGGGTTTCCCTGTTTTTAGCTTCGACGACGCGGTGAGCGATTTTGATGTTAGTGTTGACCATAACATCGGGGACTAAGCCTTCGGGGTTTTGTTCTGCGATCGCAATTCCCTGTCCAAACCCCCGGACTTCTGCCAGCATATTGGCAAAGTTCCGTACCGCTTTGCCTTTGGGGTTAGCCGTCTCCTGATTGGTGGACTCAGATACATTTGCTAAAAGGTTATGAGCCTCTTCAACTAATAGCAAATGCTTGAGTTCTCCTGTGGCTTCATGGCGTCTGGCAGTCCAATATTGATAGCATCGATTCAAAATTAAACCCATGATAAACGCCCGGTCATCAGTGTTGGTAATCTGGCTCATTTCCAGAATCACAGGGCATTGCATCAATTGCTCAAAGGGAACGGATTCTGTTGTATCCAGCATTCGTCCCAAAGCACCGCGACAGAACTTATTCAGGCGCACGGAGAGGGCGGCGGTAATTTCATCGGTGGTTTCTTTCTTATAGCCGAGTTTGGGAACGATTTCGGAAATTAAGGCGGCTAAGTCAGAGAAGCGAGGAGGCGTAAGCTTGCTGTTGTCCCCCAGGATGGTAAAGCCTTGGCGTTTGTAAGCTTCTTGAATTAGCTGTTCCACGACGTTGGGGAGTGGTCCCCACATACTCATGGCAACGGAAAATAGATCAAGCAGCGCCCCTTGATGGCTATCGAGATTAATTCCTTCTGGCACCTCAAAGGGATTGAAGCGCAACGGTGCAACTCGCTCGTCTCCTAATGAGAAAATGAGCAGGTCATCTTTTAGGGAATTAACGGCTTTGAGTCCCCGATACTCGGTTTTAGCTGGTTCTAAAACCATCCAAGGAATGCGGTATTCTCGCCACAAAGTTTCCAATAAATAGAGAGAGGTGTTGGTTTTGCCGCTGCCGGGAACGCCACTAATGAGCAAGTGCTGAGTTAGCTGTTTTTTACTTAGTTGTAAGGCACCAATGCGAATTTCAGCGGGAATCTCGCTGATTTTTTGAGGTCGTCGGGCATCTTTGGCACCGGGGGCAGAGGGTAAACCCCAGACTCCGGCACGGTCAGCGATGGGAAGGCGGAAGACGCTGTGAACTTCTTCGGGGCTAAATAGCCAGGGGAGGCGCTCCAAGTCATAGGTGTTCGCCCAGCGGTGGAGAGTGAGGTCTGCCCAGTTCTGGCACACTGCCATTTTTTGGGCTTCGGTTTGGGCAGTTACAACCTGTCCACCCCCACCCAACCGTTGGGGTTCATTTTGCGCTTTGCCGTCGATAGCGGTTTGAAAGGCGGCTGTTACGGACTGCGGTAGGGTACTTTCAGCGATGATGCTGATGGTCATTTCAAAAGGCGATCGCCAGTTCGTCTGCAACCTCGTCCAAGCCTGGGATGCCTGTTCGGCTTCTACGAGTTTTTCTTGATATTGAATACTGCTAGAGAGTACGCGATTTTGGGAACTTTCAGTGCGGCTGATACTGGCAATGTTGGCATAAAGCCGTGCTTGGTCTGCTAGGTAAGTAGCTTCTTGGCGCGTCAGTTGGGTAGGACGTAAGTTAATGGCAACTGAGGCTGGAGTGGGATGGCACAAGAGGGCACGAAACAGGTCTTGGAAATTGGAAGGATTGGGAATCCAGGGGTCGATACGGATACCTACAGCACTAGGAATGTCGGCACTGGTGATTGTTTGCAGCGGGGTAATCGTGCGGCGGAATTCTGCGAGAGAGCTAGTATTAGCTGGTAAAAAAGGTAATCGTAGCAGGGCTAATTGTTCAATATCGTGGCAGGGTTCTAGGAGATAGCCATTGGGAAAGGTATCACGGACTTTGTTAAAAAAGTTCCGGGCGGCGCTGATGGTTTCAGCCTCAGCTTGCCCTTCGGTTTTGCCGACTAGACCAAAGATTAAGTCTTGTTCTGGATCGCCAGTAGTGATGAGGCGGAGGGAGAGGGTAAAGCGGCTTTCACCATGCAGTTGTTGTATCCAGCGTTGTTGGGATTGTAGTAGCTGGTTCAGGGCGGTGTCATAGCTCATCCCAGTGCGAGCTTGTTCTAGGGAAAGCAAATCGGGCACGGCTGGGATGATAGCTCCCCACAAGACTGTGAGCGTTTGCTGTTCAGTGGGTTCAACGGAGACTGCTGGGGCAGAAGTGGCTTCCCACCTGATTAGTGTGTTGCTCATGACAATGTCAAAGATCGGAACTGATTAGAGTCTGTAGAGTTTTGCATAGCCTTTAGCCTTTGAGCATCTGCTGAATCTCGATAAAGTGAGATCGCGCTTTCTGATTCTCCGGCTCTAGCTGCAAACATTTATTCAGCGCCATCTCTGCTCCCCGATAGTCCTGCAAATTCGCCTTAGCAAGTCCCAGCCCATGCCAAGCACTCGCATCCTGTGGTAGTTGTTGCGTTAGCTGCTCCCAGTAATACGCCGCCCTAGAATAATCTCCAATTTCTTCAGCAAACTCAGCTCCTAACTTCACCACTTCAACGTAGTGATTCTTGTAAAGTTGCTGTTGCGTTGGGTCTTGCTGAGCAGCACTATAAGCAATAGTTAGTGATTGATTGAGCCTGCCCATTTGGAGACACAGTTTTGCCGCTGCCCAAAGGTTAGAGACAGATAAATCAGAATCTAGCTGTTGAAGAGAAACAATTGGTGAGCGCATCAGTCTTCACTTTTGTAAAACTACGCTGTTTTGTAATACTTTCACCGTCGGAAAGTCTTCCCACCCAGAGAAGTTCGCGTCAAAATTTCTTTAACTTGCTCTTCTTTATAACCTTTAGATTGCAACATCGGTCTAAGAACTTCCTCTACTTGCTTCGACACCATGTCATCAAGCTTTTTCGCATCAACTAAATCTAGAGGTGGTATATCTATCTCTTGCCCTTTACGTTGCCTTAAGAAGAATACGAGTAAGATAATCCCTATTACCGGGACTATTCCACTCAAAGCGGCGATAATGCTGCTAAAAAAGAATCCCATAAATTTAGTCCAGTAATTGTTAATCGTCGTAGTTTCTACTGTTAAAAGAAGTTACTCATAGCCATAGCAGTAGCACCACCAAGGAATAGCAGCAAGAACAGAGTAGGTAAGAGTACACAAGCTGTAACCAAACGAGCATTCGCTTTCTTGGGAACGATTTCCATAGATTGCATGATACTGGGAACAAGTAAATAAATTTCACTCCAGATGACTAACGGGGTGCATATCAAAAATAAGTTCTGAGTAGCGAATGTAAATAAAGTCAGGACAATTGCTACAAATAACCACAAACCCATAATGGCTGGAGTTGGTTCAGGTTCAAATCTTGTTATCCAGCTGACAAATAGATCGGAGCCATAGTTTTCGACAAGTAAGTAAGTTCTGACTCGATGGTATGAGACTACACAAAATCTTCTGTAGTCACCTCTAGGCGATCTGCCCCGTCGAATCGGAAATAGTTCTACGCCCATAAAGGACTGAGTAGCTGAGTCAGCTATGTGAGCATCTGTCAGTCTAGCTTCAAAACAATCAGTTTCTTCATACTGCCTCATCTGACCCAGTTTTTCTTCAATAACTGCTGCTACTGTCTCAGCAGATTCATTGAAGTCAGGAATGATGTAACCATCAAAAGCATTGAACCCATTGTCCTTTGAACCATAAGCTCGTATCCAAGGCGTATTCCGAAAACCAGTGACCATGTAAAATCGTGTTGCTAAACGCGAGAGTCCATCTGGCTGTTTTTCTACTTGCTCATCTACATAATGTTTCCAGTTCAATACCTTCAGTGGAGAGGTTTGACCTCTAACACCAGGTTCTTGAATTGGCGACCTTGTAGTTATAAATTGATCAAAAATAGCAGCACCACTATTATCACTAGCCGAAACAGGCTCTTGAACATTTGGGCGGACAAGACCCCGAGTTGGAGTCACAGAATTAGGATGCTGTGTCGATGATGAGTAAAGCGGCGGCGGTACTGGTACTGCTGGTGCGGTCTGGGTGTTTGCTATTGATGTTGTTGTTTGTTGGTGTCCATTGGTTTCGCTGCCTTCAGGTGTCGCTACCAGGACAATTCCACCTGCTATAGCAATTCGCGTTTGAGCTTTGATCGGGTAGTCGGTGATCGGCTGATTATTAACAAAGGTGCTGTTGCTGCTTCCTAAGTCATATACGTGCCAAGAAGTAGTGAGTTGATTGAAACTGAACTTTAGATGACGGTCAGAGACAACATTGACGTAGGGAAGAGGAATATCACAGTCAGAGCTACTGCCAATGACATACTCGCGATTAGGCTTTATAGTCCAGCTTTGACCTGTTTGTTCAAGGAAGAGCTTGAGTTTCATTGGCTTGCGTGAAGAACTACTAGGATGCTAGTGAATAGTCGCAAAAAGCTTCAAGTAATACAATTTTTGAGTAATACAACCAACGTACTTTGATTAAGCAGATACCTCCTGTAGAATTAATCCTCCGGTTAAAACCTTATGCAATGACGCTTGTATGTGTATTGCATAAATTCCTCTAACTCTGCTGCTGAATCCTATAGAGAACTTGTGAGGAATTCGTGAAGATAACCTTTTTATGTAAGTCCTAAGTAGATAAAACTGTATTACAGATGTATGACTAATTAGGTCTTTGTTACTCAACTTTCTATATATTATGCAATCACTATGAAAGGCTACGGTGAAATTACTTAATGGAGTTGACTAATGTCTTGTAAAATCAGTGAAATTACGTATAACCTATAGATAACTAGTAAGTATACTTGTAGTATCTCTAGTAACTATAGTCTAAAAATGCCCTGGTTATGTCCACTACTCTAGAACCGGGTTCCCTAGTCAACAATCGATATGAAATACAACAAGTCATCAACCAAGCTAAGTCTGAACGTATTTACTTGGTAGAAGATCGGGAGCAATACAGCGAGACCTGTATTTTAAAGAAATTCATATCAATAGAATCTGATGGAGGAGTAATAGTTGGACAATACTTCCAGCAACAATTAACTCTTCTCCAAGGTTTAAGACATCCTCAAGTTCAGCTAGTTAAGAATTTCTTTTGGGAAGGCGAACAGCTGTTCATTGTTCAAAGCTACGTAGAGGGACAGACTTATCAAGAACTATTGCGCTCACGTCCGTCGCTGACAGAGCCGGAAGCTATTCAGCTACTCAATCAAATTCTACCAGTCCTGACCTACTTACATAATCAGCAGATTACCCACGGAGACATTTCACCCAGTCATCTTCTGTTAAGAATTCATGACAATCTGCCCGTCCTAACAGATTTTGGGGTCATGCAAGACATCAGGAAACAGATGGGAATAGAAACCACTGAGACAAAACTCTTAGACAAGGTGAGAGAACTTCCAGTGGGTTTTATTTCACCCGGTTCGGGCGAAGATTTATATGCTCTTGCCTTAACAGTGATAATACTGCTGACAGGTCAAGATATCCAGGTTTTGTTCAACTCTCAAACTCAAACGTGGGACTGGGAGCGTTGGAAACTTGTTAGCGATCAATTCGCTGAGGTGCTGAATCGGATGTTGGCGGTGCAACCGACAAACCGCTTCTCCAGTGCTGACGCTGTTCTACAAGCCTTAAACTCTCCTGCGCCAGCACCTGTCCCTGTGGCACCTACTGCCTATCAAGTTCCGCCTATTCCTCTTGCTGCACCTTACACTCAACCCACTGCCACTTACTATCAATCGCCAACAGTCGTTCCTCAACCACCTGTTGATGCGTATTTTCAGCCAGAACCAACTAACACGAGGACTTCAGATTTAAAGGATTGGCAAAAAGCGGTTATTACAGGCGGCATCATTGGAGCATTTATTCTAGTGGCTCTTGTCGTTTCAGCTAAGTTTCAAATCTTGCCTTTTGTGAAACCGACACAACAACCCACCATTGCACAACAAGAGATAAGCCCACAACAATCCTCTCCATCACCATCAATCTCACAAGAAGAGGCGATCAACCTCCTTCAGAAGTGGCAAAGCGCCAAACGAGACATATTTGCTCCTCCATTTAATCGCCAACGAGGCGTGGAACTGCTGACAGGCAAAGCCTATAACGATAATCTCGGTTCTAATAGTTCTATCGATTGGCTACAAAGCAATGATGCCTACTACAACTATGGCGTACAGCGGGTTGATTCAGTTGAGCATTTCGAGACGAGTGGTGAGCAAGCAACTATCGATGTTGTAGTTACCGAGGAGCGTACCTTCTATAAGAACGGCCGGGTAGTTCGCGGTGAAAACACTGCCTTTGATACAAGGTTGGTGCGCTACAGCTTACAGTCTGAGAACGGGCAATGGAAGATAGCTGATTACCATACCGTCAGAGTCATCAAGACGAGGTAACTAAGGTGTAAAGTTGTGAATCAGCAACCCCTGTCAAGATGGAAGAGACGCGATCGCAAAATTTCTGAACTGGAAGCAGAACTAGATCGCGCTTATCAAATCATTCAGCAGCTACAGCAACAAAACGATCAGCTACAATACCAAATTACTCATTGGTACAAGAGTGAGGATGAGCAATCTCAAGTTTTGGTGGATGAAGTTTCCCTACCATCCTCAGAAACCAGACAGTACGCACTGAATCCAACCGTTACTTCTCGCAATAGCGCTACTAAACTTTCTCAGATGCAATTTGCTGCCTTGGCAACAGCTGTAGCTGGCTGTTTAACTCTGGGTGGATTACTGGCGCTTCACTTGATAACCAAGCATCTGTCCAAACCTTCTAGATCACCTTTGGCACCGCTAGTCTCTCCAGCTTCTCCTCCAGCAACGTTATCACCTCTTTCAGGACTAGTGTACAACGTGAGGAAACCCCCCAACTTAAAGCCAAGCCAGAAGTTACAAATAATTGTTGACGAAGTAGTTAATATTGCTGCGGCGAAAGGACTGCCAACCACACCGCTATCAATCACCTTAATTGACCTGAACTCAGGTGAATTTGCCGGATATCAACAAGAGCAGCCAAGATTTCCTGCCAGTGTGGTCAAGATGTTTTGGATGGTCGCTCTCTATGCTCCATTACAAAAAGGTATCTTTCCAAACGAAGAAGTCTTTACGGCGGATCTGCAAAAAATGATTAAGAAATCAGATAACGAGGCAGCTAGTCGCATCCTTGACGAAATTACCAATACCGAATCCGCATCAGAACTAGAGGGAGAAAACTATCAAATTTGGCTGAGCAAGCGCAAGCAACTCAACAATTTTTTCCAAGAAGCCGGTTATGAGGATATTAATGTCAGTCAAAAAGCTTTTCCAATCCCCTATTTAAAACTCTATGAGCCTAAGGGGCGCGAACAGCAAATGCGAGGCAATCCAACGCATCCTATTCGGAACAAAATAACAACATTCCAAGCGGCTCGACTTTTATATGAAATTGTTACCATGCAGGCTATTTCACAAGAATATAGTGAAAAAATGATGAGCCTGTTGACCCTAGATGCAGCAACCAGAACTCAAAATCGTGAGCTGCAAGACCCGGAGCGGTTTAATCCTGTACGAGGTTTTTTCAGCCAGTCTTTGCCAGATAATATTTATTTTGCGGCTAAAGCTGGTTGGACTTCTAGGTCACGTCAAGAAGCTGCTTATATAGCAACACCCGATGGTGAATCTGCTTATATTTTAGTGATTTTTGCTGAACATTCCTCTTACGCTTATGATTGGAAAATTTTTCCTAAAATGTCTATTAATGTGTTAAATAGGATGAAAAATTAATCTTAATAAATGAATCACTTTATATCCGCAGAATTAGACAATTATAGAAAGCCACTTACTTAAGGCTTAGTTATGATGAGACTTCCAGATTTTTCCAATCAGGGCTACCAGATAAGCCAAGAATTAGGACGGAATCGCGAAGGAGGACGCATTACCTATTTAGCAACTTCTACCAGCCTAGGATATCAGGTAGTGCTTAAGCAGTTTTGCTTTGCTCAATCTGGCTCTAGCTGGTCAGGGTTTAAAGCTTATGAACGCGAGATCAATGTGCTACGACAACTAGATCATCCAGGCATCCCACGTTATCTAGATTCCTTTGAAAATCGAGATGGTTTTTGTTTAGTTCAACAATATGTAAATGCACGATCCTTAGCCGAAATACGTCCCTTTACACCCGAACAAATAAAACAAATTGCCATCTCTGCTCTAGAAATTTTAGTTTACTTACAAAAGTATATTCCTCCAGTATTCCATCGGGATATTAAACCTGAAAATATTTTGGTTGATGAACAGGTTAAGGTTTATCTAATTGACTTTGGTTTTAGTCGGATTGGTGGGGAAGCAGCTAGCGAAAGCAGCATGGTAGCTGGCACTCCTGGTTTTATGTCTCCTGAACATCTACACAAACTCACTCCAGCATCAGATGTTTATAGTCTAGGAGCAACGCTAATCTGCTTGCTGACGGGGAAAACAACGACCACGATTCAGGAATTAATTGATAAGCGCGAACATTATCGTGTTCGTTTCAAGTCTCAGGTTCCTGAACACATCAGTCCGCGCTTCACTAGCTGGTTAGAAAAGATGGTTGAACCCAACCTAAAAAACCGCTTTCGCAACGCAGCTTCTGCCTTAGCAGCACTCAAACCAATTTCTATTGTCCGTTCGCCGAAATCTCGGATACTTTCAACTGTTCGGATAGGTCTGTCATTGCTTGCAGGCAGTGCAATCTCTGTATTGGGATTAACTAAGGGGTCTGAAATCTATCTGTATTTTGTCTCTCAGATTAATAATAATGTAACTTCTAATATCACCTCTAGTTCTAGCCCTATCGAGGGCGAAGGCAGTCCTAACCAACCGACTGCTACCCCAATTGAAAGTAGAAGCCCAGATAGTAGCCCATTACCTACTGATTCCTCTCAATCGGAGAATGAAACCATCAACACGCCGACTCTAAATTCAACTCCCACTCCTACTCAAGATCCCGGCAACACGATTAGCCAAGCGCTTAACTTGGGCATCCTTCAAGATACTCGCACCTACAATGATTTCGTAGGCAGTGTTGATATGGCTGATTACTACCGCTTCCAATTAAACACTACCAGCAATGTCCAACTGTCACTTAACAGTTTAAGCGAGTACACTTACCTGGAGTTGATTCTAGACCGCAATGGCAATGGTCAAGTGGATCGAGGTGAGGTTTTGTATGACACAGGCAGTTCATCCTCAGCTTCGATTAGCAGACCCTTGGGAGCAGGAACTTACATCTTCCGAGTCTATCCGAGCGATCGCAACCATAACACAACCTATACTCTGGAAGCCTCAGCAACACAAATATCAACAAACCCAACTGACCCTGGCAATACCCTTAGCCAAGCGCTTGACCTGGGCATCCTTCGGGATACTCGCACCTACAATGACTTTGTGGGGAGTGTTGACCTTGAAGATTACTACCGCTTCCAGCTAAACACTACCGGCAACGTTCAACTCTCACTTAACAGTCTGAGCGAGTACACTTACCTGGAGTTAATTCTAGACCGCAACAGCAACGGTCAGGTGGATCGAGGTGAGGTTCTGTATGACACGGGTAGTTCATCCTCAGCTTCGATTAGCAGACCTTTGGGGGCAGGAACTTACATCTTCCGAGTCTATCCGAGCGATCGCAACCATAATACGACCTATACCCTTGAAGTTGCTGCTACAGAAGCACAAACAAACTAACACCAAAATCCATAAATCCTCAATTCTGGTCGGGTACATTTAGGAAGACAGACGCCAAATCTTTACTGTCATATCTGCACTGCCACTGACTAGAGTCTGTCCATCAGGGCTGAAAGCAACAGACTTAACCGGACCTAAATGCCTAAGAGTATGAAGCAACTCTCCCGTCTGAAAATTCCAAATCCTAATCGTGTTGTCATCACCACCGCTCACAAGGGTTTGCCCATC
The DNA here is from genome assembly GCF_014849525.1 of Microcoleus sp. FACHB-SPT15. NCBI lineage: Bacteria > Bacillati > Cyanobacteriota > Cyanophyceae > Oscillatoriales > Microcoleaceae > Microcoleus > Microcoleus sp. FACHB-SPT15. The sequence goes on from NZ_JACJNU010000002.1 coordinate 21,480, forward strand.
TGGGCTAAAAGCAACAGACAAAACTGTACCTGAGTGTTCCGTGAGAGTACGCAGAAGTTTTCCAGTACTTGAATTCCACAGCATGATTGGTTGGTCAGAACCGCCGCTGGCGAGCGTTTGTCCATCGGGGCTAATAGCGACAGACCAAAGCGACCCAATAGAGGAGTCAAACCAGGATACCAAGGAACCGATTAAGTCTGAAGGTGAAGGTCGATTGAGGGTGTGCAGTAATTCCCCAGTTCGCCAATTCCAAATCTTGATTGCACCATCTATGCCACCACTGACGAGGAACTGTCCGTCAGGACTGAAGGCGACAGACCTAACATCCCACCCATGGCCCCTCAAGGTGCGTCGTACTTTCCCACTGCCCAGATGCCAAAGTCTAATTGTGGTGTCAATATGTCCACTGGCTAGGGTTTGCCCATCGGGGCTGAAGGCGATGCAGCTAACGCGCAGAGCAAGTAATGAACCTCCGAGCGTTTGTTGTAGTCTGGCTGTGTCTACATCCCACAGCTTGATGTTACCATCCTGAAATTCCATGTTACTACCACTAGCGAGGATTTTCCCATCCGGGCTGAAGGCGAGGGAAAGAACTACGCTTGAATGTCCAGTGAGAGTGGAGAGCAATTCTCCAGTCGCTAGGTTCCATAGCTTGATGGTATGGTCAAGACTGCCACTAGCAAGAGTTGTCCCATCTGGGCTAATTACCACTGACACAACGGTGTCTGAATGTCCAGTGAGAGTATATTTAAGTACCCATGAAGGCGGTACTCCGACCTCAGGCTTAGGGAGAAACCCTTCCCAAGTTAGCGGTTCTACTGCTGGATTCTGGCAAATCACTGGCAACCAGCTGACACTCGCATATTGCTTTTCCCAGCCTTCCAACCTTTCCCGTGCTTCGCGTACCGAGACATAAAAAGATTTTTTATTGGCAAAGGCAGCGAGGAAATGCTGTAAAAATTCTTGTGCCACTTGGTCTGGTACTGGCTCTCGCATGACAATACTCTGCGGCAGGTGCAACTTAGATAACTGGTTTGCTAACCCCAACCCATCACAAGAGTTGAAGATAGCTAATTGCAACCCGCGTTTAATGGCATTCCTTAGGGACTTCTTGAACTCGTCAATTTCTAAGCTGTCGTTCTGATTGATATCAATCCAACCGATTTGACCATCTTCTTGGCTAGAACTGTGACCGGCAAAGAAGAAGATATGCCAGCCTTGAGAGTCCCAAAGCTTTTCTATTAATTTGTATCGTTCAGGTTGGTCAAGGATTTCAATTTCTGCCCCGCGATCGCGTAAATCATTCAGCACCTGTTGGTCAAACTGGATATTAATGTTGTCTCTTCTGCCCAAGAGAGCGAGGATTCTGACGTTTGACTGCCTCTGAATAGGAGGCATCCCACTTGGAGATTCATAGTCTGGCTCACTTAAAGCAATTTCCGCATTGGTGTAGCGATCGGCAAATAAATCCCACACCTGCCAGGGTAGCCGCCGTAGCTGAATGTCTTTAGTTTGGATGATGACCCGAATCTCGTCATCTCTACTCAAGTTCTCTCGTAGACCATCCCGAATTTGTCGCCACTCGCCATTCCCGAAGTTGAGCCAAGCATTGAGCTGTGCTGCTAACTCCTTGGCTGATTCATCGCAGGAAAATTGCGTCACCCTTCTGGGCGTGATGCGAGAACGATTTGCAGATTGCTCATTAGGGGATGGATTTACTTTGTCACGAAAGGCGGCTTGCCACTTGCGAAATGATTCAGGAATGTGGGGTGCTGAAGGTAACAGACCTCGAAGAGCGATCGCAGGTCGAGCGCCATCTTCTCCAATCTCCAGAATGGCGGGAAATCCTCCTTTAAAGTTGCCCTCTAGCAGATTAAGGACGACTAACTTCCCCATTGCTTGCTATCAACAAGTGTTAATACACTCAAATCAAAAATCTTCTGTGATGCTAACATCCCCTAGAGCGACTCCGACACTGAACGGCTCTCCAGGTTTTACCCCAAACTCCAGTTGCATCGAATCAGCAACACTTCTAGCCTGATCTTGCAACTCTGGGATAAGAATTCCAAATTCATCTAGTACGAACAATTGCAAACCTACTGGCAGATGAAGGGCATCACCCGCAGGATAAACCCATACGCATACCCCCACTTCTTCAGATTCAGGCGTTATCTGGACAACCAATACCACCACTTGCTCCGCCCCTAAGTCAACTTCCTTAGCCCGTCTCACGCTGCCTTCTGGTGCTTCAGCGTCAATTGAGCGGGAACGACCAGTACGACGAGGTAGCACCTGTTCCACAGGCTGCCAATTCCAAGGCTCTATTGTCACAAATGCATCGTCTTCCATAAGTTGTTTTAAATGCGTAACTATGACCTCAACTCGCGGTCTGTTCACTTCCTGAATCGTGCCAGTCAACACAATAAAACTTCTAACATGAGATGGTTCCACGATTGGGGGGAAATACCCTAGTGGATCTGTTGATGGGGTTGGACTGCGAACATCTTCCCAATTCACTTCTAAAACCTGGCAAAAAGCCTTGAAAGCTTTAGCATTAATGCGCCTTTTTCCTTCCAAAAAGCGTTTCCAAGTCGGTAATGAAATGCCTGGGGCAAAGATGCGTCCAGCTACATAGTCCTCAGCTTCCCAGTTGGTATCTGGCTCTAGAACCTTACTCGCTTCCCTCAGCCATCTGTCGTCCTCTATAATCCATCCCTTTTCATTTCTGGCTTGTCTAATTCTTTCAAGTCCCTGCTGAGAAGCTATAAGAGTCAGCATTTCACACCTGAGTCGAGTAATTATCGATGATCAATCCTAGATCACCCTTTTCCTGATCAAAGGATCACCCTCTTTGTGAGCAAAAGATGAGTCTGGTGCAACCCTGTCAAATCAAGGATGGTAGATGTGGAAAGCAAACCGGGCCCGCAAGCTTCTCCTGTAACGCCAAAGATTTAGATTATATAGGAGTTGAAGTTGTGGAAGAGCTAACCTTCACACAAAAGGCAAACGGACTCGCTCTTGGACCAATCGCTTACAAGCTCATGTATTCCGATGAGGGGCATGGGTGGACTTATGAGCAGACTGTCCGAGCGATCGCTGATTACATAAGATTTTTGCGCCTGAAATCTCTTCACCCCACAGCCAAGCTGGTTCCAACACGAGAAATTGACAAAGTGTGGCATTGTCACATTCTAGACACACAGAAGTATGCACAGGACTGCCATTTGCTGTTTGGTCGCTTTATTCATCATTTTCCCTATTATGGGCTACGCGGGAAAGCAGATCGGGAACAACTGAGCATTTCCTTTGCCGAGACCCAGCTACTCTCCGAGCAGTATCAGGATATACCAATAACCGAGGGATGGTGGCAACAGCCTAGTGGATGCATCTTACTCGACAAACAGCTTAGTGGATGCGTCTTGCTCGATAATGATTCGCAACAGACTCGCCCTAGCGTCTCTCTCAATTTGAAAAGCGTTTTTTAAGCCGTGAGTGTTAACTAGGTTACCTAATCTATAGAAGGGTGTCCGAATCGGGCACCTTTCATTTTCTCTAGTTACACTGAACACTGCCACAACCATGCAGTCTGTGCATCAATCCTGGAGTAAGGCACGCATGGCTTCTGCTTCTTGCCTCATCTTCAGACGATCAAAGCTAATCTTTGCTTTAGCTGCCCATTGACGAGATTCGGTTCGTTTCCCGCGTTCTTTCTCCAAGAGTGCAAAAGAGCGCTGACAGAAGGCAATGCAACGTTGATCTTTGTATTTCTCAGCAATAGACAGACCTGATGTTAATAAGTTTTCAGCTTCCTCTAAGCTCCCCTGCTCAATGGCAACAGAGGCTACCCGGATCTGTATGTATCTAACAGCTCGCTGCCAACCGATAGCCTCAGCTTGTTCTAGTGCTTGTTGATAAAGGGTTTCAGCTTGCTCGTAATGTTCAGTGGTTCTGTAGATTGCGGCATGATAGTACAGGATCTGGAGCTGTAAACAGTCGCGTCTATGTCCCTGTAAGGGAGATTGATTCAGCAGCTCTTGCGCTTGGTTAAGACAGTTTTGCGCTTCCAGAAATTGACGCTGCTCGATACGAACGATGGCTGTATGAATCGCCAAATCAATCTGGAGAGTAAAATCTTGAGGATTGCGGTACTTTCCTGCTGTTTCAAAAAGTTTAGCGGCTTCTTCTAATTGCTCCGGTTGACCTATCAGGGTGAGGGTTCGACCTTTGTCAAATCTTGCTTCTGCCACTGTTGACCAGTCTTGACGCCGCTCAGCTGTCTCGATCAACCAGTCCATCCAGCGTAAGCGCTCATTCCAATATCCAAAAAAATGGGTAAATCCTTTGAGATGGTGCCATAACTCCCTAAAATCGTCGTATCGTTCGTGGGATACACACCATTCAAATACTGCTTGTATTTGTACCCATTCTTTCTCTAAAAGTCCGTATTCATCCCATTCTCTCCAATCCTTGCGTCCATGTTGCTCCGAAAATCTCAGACACCACCTGATCAAACGCTCCCATGACTTCAGTTCAAAATTGGGTTGAGTATTTAACTTAGCAGGAGTGTGTTCAAGGGTTTGCAGTAGTGGAGGTGAGATAAGCAAAGCTGTTTCCAGGAAGCCCTGTGTCGATGTCGCCTCGGTTCCAGGAGCAGAAAGAAGTGAATTATTCCCATTCCGCAGGTCAGTAGGTATTGGTTTTCCGTTCCGTTGCTTTAGTGCTGAGCTATTAACATCCTCCACCTCGTTTCGGTACATGTTAAATGTCGTATCCCCAGACTCCTTAAAACTAGAGTTTGTGACGCTTGTCCTCAATAAATTTACTTCTTCAGGGCTAAACGGGTAATTTGAGCGGTTATATATCTCAATCACCCGCTCCATTACCTGATTCTGCGACTTACGACTTCTCTCGCTGAAAGCCTTCACTATTTTTAGAGTGTTTGGTACGTCAGGCTTACCCGTGTAACCAGCGAGGAGCCTGCTGAGAGTACTCTTGTTCAGAGCAGCGGCTCTTGCTAGGTCAGCGCCATTCTTAAAGTCCATTTCTAGAATCAAGTTTCTAAGCGCCTTTCCTGCCTGCTGATTGATTTTAGGCCTCTTTGCCATTGGGAACTGCTGTTAACTGCTCAAATTTTCTTCAGCTTCCTTAATATTTCACTATAGCTAAAAAAAGTTGAGCAGTTCAACTCGCTCAGTCTTCACGCTTGCTGAGAGTTTCAAATCTTCTGTTGAGCAACGAGTTAATTTTTAAGTTGCACTGCTCAATTAATCGGTCAAAAACAGGTAAACAGTTTAGCTGTTCAACCCGTATTTACGAAATAAAGGAATAAGTTTATCCTTAAAAAACAGGTTGGATTGAATGTTAGTTAATTAAGTAAAATTTACAGTTGATATTGTTTATTTAGTAGCTTGAGTTGCATTTTTTTATTGATGTAAATTCAATTCACATCAATACCACTAGATGAAAAAACGAAAAAATAGGTTTGGTTCATAATTGCTCACAGCATGTTTAAGAAAAACAGTTTTAAAGCTAAACCGTTAATTCATCTATATAGAGATAAGGCATGAAAGACACTCCAGACATAACAATCCGCAAAGGTATAACATCTGATGAAGAAACCCTTTGCAACTTGATCAGCGCCTTAGCAGACAATCAAGGACTGCCAAGACCGGATGCTGAGGCACGTTTACGGCTGAAACATGAGGTCAACAATCCATCTTCATCTTTTGACATCTGGTTAGCTGAAGTTGATGGAAAGCCAGTTGGCTACGCTATCACGTTCTACACCTATTCAACTTTTCTAGCCTTACCCTCTTTACATTTGGAAGATATCTTCATATTGCCGGAGTATCGCTTACGTGGAGTAGGAAAGGCGCTGTTTACACACTGCGTCAAGATAGCACTGGAACAGAAGTGTGGGCGAATGGAGTGGCTAGTATTGCACTCGAACACGCCAGCTAGGGAATTTTACAAAGGTTTTGGTGCAAATGAGTTAGAAGAATGGCTATTATGCCGCCTCACTCACAAAGAGCTTGAAGCAATTAACCAACAAGCAGCTGGACTGTTTAAACAGGACACCAGTGCAGCATAGAACATTGACTGGCTGGAGTAGTTTTTGCAGTTCTTGCCAGTCTTACTGACTGGTAAATGCTGCATTCATCAACAAGATTCGTGTCTCGATTTTCATGTCAAAGGTAAGGTTACCAGACTCACGAAAATAAAGCTCGAAGTTTGGGCATTCAAATTCGCTTACGTATTTAGACATCTAGAGGATATTAATCATGATTCTTAGTGAAGCAGAAGTCCGTCGCCAGAAAGTAGAACGTTTACGCGAACAGGGCATTGAGCCTTATCCCGCTTTCCACTACAAACGGACTCATACGGCAAAGCAAGTTAAAGAGTTGTTTAGTCAGCCTGGGAAAGAATTAGGCAAAGGGGAAGCAGACAAGAGCGGAATGTCTCTCAAACTTTGCGGACGTATCACTTCCAAGCGTGACAGCGGCAATATTATCTTTATCGACTCGCGAGATATCACTGGCAGTATTCAGCTCAAGATTGAACCACAGTTCTTGCAGGCTGGTAAGGGACTAACCTTTGAGCAGATCGAACTACTAGACACAGGAGATTGGGTTGGTGTCGAAGGGATTGGATGCCGAACTTTGCGGGGTGAGCTATCTATCCAGGTGAGAGAGTTAGTGGTTCTATCAAAAGCCACTATTCCTTTCCCAGACTCCTACTATGGAGTCAGTGACCCCGAACAGTGCCGCCGACACCGCGAAATGGATCTGGCTGGCAATCAAAAGTCTCTGAAACGTTTCATAGTTCGCAGCCGCATTATTCAAAGCATTCGCTTCTACCTTCATGAAGCTGGGTTCTATGAAATTGAAACCCCAATGCTGCAAGCCATTTACGGGGGGGCAGCAGCTAAACCCTTCATTACTCACCATAACGCTCTGGACATGGATTTGTACCTAAGAATTGCTCCAGAGTTATATCTAAAGCGGGCAATTTGTGGAGGCTTCGAGCGAGTATTTGAACTAGGACGGGTCTTCCGCAACGAGGGGATTGATAGTACCCACAATCCTGAATTCACTTCCTTAGAAGTCTACCAAGCCTTTGCAGATCAGTTCAACATGATAGAGCTAGCAGAAAATATTATCTGCTACGCCGCCGTTGCCGCTCACAGTGATGTCAAAGAAATCAATTACCAGGGCAAGACAATTAGTCTGGAGCGTCAGTTCGATCATAGCGATAAATATCCTGACCTCGTTGGCAAGCACTGGCAAGTAAAAACGATGGTAGAGGCTGTTAGAGATGTAACAGGGCTAAACTTTGAATGCTTCTTAAACATCTCGGAAGCTATTGATGCAGCCGAAAACTACTTGGAAACTGTCAATGCTGAAATTTCCGAGGGACAGAAGAAACTAACTCTTTCGGATTTGGACAAACAGAGTTTGGGTTACTTGCTCTACGCCATGTTTGATAAGTGCGTAGAATCAACCTTGATTCAACCCACTTTCATAATTGACTTTCCAATAGAAGTGAGTCCCCTAGCCAAGCAGCACCGCAGCAAGCCAGGTTTTGCAGAACGGTTTGAACTCTTCATTAATGGTACAGAATTTGCTAACGCCTTTTCAGAATTGAATGACCCAGAAGATCAGAGGAAACGGTTCGAGCAACAACTAACCCAGTTAGAAGCGGGAGACGAGGAAGCTCATCCATTAGACGAGGACTACATTCAAGCGTTGTCATTGGGAATGCCAAATTGTGGAGGATTGGGGATTGGTATTGATCGGCTTGTCATGCTTCTTACAGACACTCAAAGTATCAGAGATGTTGTGATGTTTCCAACGATGCGACCCGTGAAAGATTAAAGTCCCAGGTAAAAACTTTAAGGCTGTACAGGGGGTATTTATGAAAATTGGAATGTTGGGATTGGGAACGGTAGGGGGAGGAGTTGCTCAGATTCTGGAATCTCCATCTGGCAGAAGCCCATTGTTACCTGAAATTAAATTAAGTCGAGTAGCTGTGCGGGATCTAGCTAAATCACGAAATGTTTGTCTTCCACAAGGGATATTTACAACGCAACCGGAGGAAGTTATTGACGATCCAAAAATTGCCCTTGTTGTTGAAGTAATGGGTGGCATAGAACCCGCTCGGACACTTGTTCTAAAAGCAATTGAGCGGGGTAAGCACATTGTTACCGCTAACAAGTCCTTAATCGCTGCCCACGGTTCCGAAATTTTTGCCTTAGCTAAAGACAAGGGAGTTTGTATTGCTTTTGAAGCAGCAGTAGCAGGTGGAATTCCAATTATTCAGTGCTTGAAGCAATCCCTGGGAGCCAACAGACTAAGGGCAATTACTGGCATCGTGAATGGCACAACTAACTACATATTGGCTCAGATGTCTCGTGAAGGTGTTGATTTCGAGCCAGCACTAAAAGAAGCCATCGAAAAAGGATTTGCGGAGGCTAATCCCAGTGCTGATATCGACGGTATAGATGCGGCTGAAAAATTAGCGATTCTAACTCTTATTGGTTGGAATTTAAAGATAGATTGCCCTCAGATTTTTACGCAAGGCATCCGCTCAATAAAGCAGCGGGATATTGAATATGCTAAGAGGTTAAACTATACAATTAAACTCTTAGCAACGGCTCGAATAGAAGAGAAAAATAGTCTATGCCTTCATGTGCAGCCTCATTTAGTTGCTAATTCTCACCCTCTTGCTTCTGTCAATGATGCCTTTAACGCTATTTTCCTGGAGGGTGAACCAGTAGGTAGCTTGATGTTATATGGTAAAGGGGCTGGTGCAGGTGCAACAGCTAGTGCAGTTGTTTCAGACATTCTCAATATTGTTGGCAATAGTTCCGCCTTTCCAGTTCTCCCTACAACTTCATTTCAATCGGCTACTTGTTCTCAAGAAGCGCATAGCCATTTTTACCTTCGGTTATTGACAGACAACAGCCCAACAGCCGCAGGTGGTATTACCTGGTCTTTAGGAATGTTTAATGTTGTTCCTCTGTCTGTTCAACAGAATCTTACACAAGAAGGACTGTTGGAAATTGTGATTGTTACCCAGTCAGTTTTTAGAAGTACTTTGGACAATGCTATCAGAAGTATAGTTGGTTTACCGTACTTCAAAGAAGTTGCTAATATTCTGCCGATTCTAGAAGCATAATCTAGTGTTTGATTTGCTCTGGCAATGACAGTGTGTTTAGCAGAATATAGCTGCTAATGTCTAATCGCACCTTTGTATTTAAGAAAGGGAAAAATGAAAACACAAAATCAAGCGAATCACTACAAATGGCTAATTCCATCTGGTCGCCTTGCTCCTGAACCTGAACTGTGGGAAGAACACGAAGACTATAAGGCTAATGTTTTTAGCTTGACTTGTGATCCATCACTGTGCGAGACACTCATAGCAGGTATTCCAGACTCTTCAAAGACGCGAATCCTAATTCCAGGTTGCGGCTCTCTAATTGAGCTTCAGAAAAAATTACTGGAGGCTTGCCCCAATATCGGACAAGTGTGCTGCACAGACTTTTCATCAAAAGCAATCGAGCGGGCTGAGGCAAGTTGGTTGCAATATGCAGTGCAATCTAATTTATCTAGTAATCCTGTAAGTTTTGAAAAGCTTGATTCTACTCAACTGACTGAACTAAAACCCGACTGGCGTAATCAATTTGATTACGTATTAGTCGTTAATTCAGTTCTGTCGAGTAAAGATAAGGACAACCGCAAGATGCTCGGCGAGTTTTATAAAGCTTTAAAGCCAGGTGGGAAGCTTTATGGATTGTTCCCAACAGTTTTTTGTGGACTAGAAATTGCTTATCTTATTAAAGATAAAGCTCATTGGTTGATAGATGGAAATATCAATCTATCATACAGTGCTTTCTATGAAGAAAAACAGAATCGGCATCAGATTTTCTATACTCCTCTACGGTTGAATCGAATCTTTAAGGAGACTGGATTCAAACGCCTAAACTTTGAGGTTTACTTCTGTGATTCTAAATACTTCAACACCAAGGATATATACGGATACGATGAGCCAGATATCTGTGTTTGGGAATTTCTAGTTCGACTTGAAAAGGAAAAGACCCAGTATGGCTAGGTAAACTACTCAGTTCAGCTTTTATTGGAATTCTGGCGTTTCAAGGCTCTGAAGCCATAGGGTTTATCAGCTTCTCGACACCCAATCTGGGCGTGTCAAATTGTGAATGGTTAGGCGTTAGACCTTCATATAGAGGTCAAGGGGCTGGAAAACAGCTTTTAGCAGCTTGGGAACAGTATGCAGCAAGTCATTCAAGCCACTGTGTAACATTGATCTGCGAAGACGATAATATCACTTTTTATCGTAAGAATGGGTTTAGTGTAGTTGGATTGATTCCACAATACTGTTTAGGGATAGACTTTCATTTCCTTTACAAGCAAATAGCTGAACCATCATTTGTTTAGTAATACTTGAAAACTCTATGCCGCAAATTAGATTTCACCCAATTATCGCTCATGGCTCAGGAGAACAGCTTGGAGTCACAGTTATTGAGTTTGGCAACCCAAACTCAGCACACGCAGCCTATATACAGGGGTCACTTCATGGTGCTGAACTGATGGGTTCTGTAGTCATTTTAGAACTGGCTGAACGGCTGATTTCTCTAGAATCTTCTATCAATGGGTTCATCCGATTAGTTCCAGCTTGCAATCCTGTAGGTATTGGAACCAAGGTATTTAACGCTCAAGTGGGAAGGGTTAATCTAACTGACTTTGAAGATTGGAATCGAATTTTCCATCGCTTGGTCAAAAAGGTTGGACATGATGACTCTTGTGACTATGAAGTGAAGATTATCACAAGCGATTCTGAATTGCGTGCTCGCTGGAGCAAAATTACTAAGTCATCGGATGCTGAGAAAATAGTGATTAGTCTCAAATCCTTTGCTCTTCATCATACAACCAGTGATATTTCACAGATTCAGAAGGAACTCAATGACATACTATGGAATGCTTTATCAGGCTTGCATAATGAAAAAATTCCCTACTATCTCTCCAGTTCTGAATTACTAGGTTTTGAGTTAGAAAAGCTTTCCTTTGGTGCTGATACCATCATGGACTTGCACACCAATTCAGGTGTGGGAGCCTTCTACACATACTTTTTTGAGTGGCAGCGAAAATCTTTACCCTACCTGGGAGTTGATTGCGGACTCAAGATGATGGAGTCTGAGAGCAAAGCATTCGATGAGTGTAACGGGCAAGGTTGGGCGGCACTTTGGCGGCTATTTATAGATAACAATGATTTGCATAAATTCTACCCTGATTTTAATCCCCCAGTGGAACTTTGGACAGTCGAGTTAGGCTCAGGCAATAATATCAATCGTCAGGATGCCAAACTCTATGCCGATAAAATTATGAATTATTTGTGCTATCGAGGATTTATTCCGGGCAATCCACAGAAGTTATCTAGTGAAGTTTATATATCGAGAGAAGGTGTCAATTTAGCAGATACTAAATATTCTGCTCCTTGTAGTGGTTTTTTTTATCCATCTGTGAAACCTGGAGCAGTTCTTGAAGCCGGTGATGAACTAGGAAAAATTGTGTCGCTGAATCAACTAAAAAAATATGCGAAGCAATGTGAAATTCCAGAAAAAATGTATGAAAACTTAAGTGTTAGCCTATACGCACGCGAGAAAGCTTTTGTCCTGAATCACATCGATTCAGCTATGGTTTTTCAAGGAATGACCTTGTTTCAGGTTATGGAAGATTTTTAAACTTGGACTCCGCTTTAGCAGGAAGTCTACAGTCGTAATCACTGTTCATAACAGCCATATTAACTATGCCTCACATTTACGTTTGTTCTCCGTCCAAGCCTATTGATCCTAATCTATCTAACCCCACGGCTTGCATCGAAACTCTCAATAAATTGGGTTATGAAGTGACCTTATCTCTCCACGCGCTGGATAATTGGGGCAATACTTCCAGCCCCATTACAATGCGAGTATCGGATTTACACGAGGGCTTTACTAATTCTCAATATGATGTTGTTATGGCATCTGTAGGAGGATGGTGTTCCAATGAGATATTGCCACATTTAAACTACAGTTTAATCGCCAAATATCCCAAGCTTTTTATTGGCATGAGCGACATCACTACTTTAGTATGGAATCTTTGGCAAAAAGCTAACATTCCCACTATTTACGGTCTGAATTTTCGCAGCTTTGCTGAGAACAAGCTCCTTTCAGGATTTTGGCAGTTTCAGGAAGTTTTAGCAAATCCACAACAGTTTTGTGGCTTCACTAGAAAGCCAATTCAAGGCTTTCAAATTTATCGTTCGGGACGTATGTCTGGACCTTTGGTAGGGGGCAACTTAGCGGTGATGTGCTGGTTACTGGGTACATCCTTTGCTCCCACAATTCCAGATGGAGCTGTTTTATTTTTAGAGGATGACCTCGAAACCAACGGCTATTACTGGCAAATGTATCTAACTCATCTCAAGCAAGTAGGAGTGTTTGATAGAATCAGCGGTTTAGTTTTTGGTCAAGTTCAAGAAGGTACTGTCTTTCAAACTAAGTCATCTTTTAGAGAGATTTTAGAAATTGTAATTGGTGAATACGATTTTCCTGTGTTAATCGAGGCAGACTTTGGTCATATTTCAAATCCCATTAGCATTCCTTTCGGTGTCCGGTATGCTTTGGAAATTTAACATTCATTTTTTGGGTATCTAGCTCTATTTATGCAATTAAGTTACCAGAGCTTATGACATTAATTATTCAGAAATACGACAGCACCTATGTGGCATCTATAGAAACCATTCAGACAGTAGCCCAGCACATTTGTCAAACCACCCAAGCGGGAAACTCTGTGGTGGTTGTTGTTCCTGCAATGGTTACAATTACCAACCCTTGGATCGAGTTTGCAGATGAAATTTCTGCAAATCCAAAATCACGGGAAAGAGATATGCTGCTGGCTGCTGGAGAGCAAGTTTCGATCGCCTTGCTTACTATTGCCTTGCAGGAACTAGGACAGTCAGCAATTTCTCTTACTGGCGCTCAGATTGGGATGGTGACAGAAGCCGAACATACCTGTGCTCGCCTTTTGCACATCCAAACAGAGCGAATTAAACGTCATCTGAACGACGGTCAAGTAGTTGTTGTCACAGGTTTTCAAGGTATTGGCAGTACAGAAGAACTTGAAATCACTACTCTGGGAAGAGGGGGACTTGACACCTCGGCCGTAGCCTTAGCTGCTGTATTGCAAGCTAGTCGTTGCGAAATTTACACGGGTACGTTCGACCTTTTTACAGCAGACCCGCGAATTGTGCCAGATGCCCAGCTATTAGATGAAATTACCTGTGATGAAATGCTAGAGTTAGCTAGCCTGGGGGGAAAAGTCCTGCATCCTCGCGCTGTGGAGATGGCTCGAAAATACGGAGTGCTGCTGGTAGTGCGCTCTAGTCTAACGGATGCTCCTAGTACGAGAGTGATTTCTTCAATTCCTAAGTCCCCTTGTCTGCAAGGTCTGGAGATTGCCAGACCCGTGGAAGCAGTAGAGGTTGACACGACTCAAGCGAAAGTATCGTTATTGCATGTGCCGGACTATCCTGGTGTAGCAGCATATTTGTTTAGCGAAGTTGCGCGTCAAGAACTAGACGTTGATTTAATCATTCAATCGATTCACACAGGCAATACCAACGACATTGCCTTTAGTGTTAGCAAAAGTGCCATTGAGCGAGCGGAAGTAGTGGCTGATATGATTATCCCAAACCTCCATACACAATGGTCTGTCATCAGCAAGGATGACTCTAACTTTCAACTCTCAAGTTCTGAACCTCAAAAAGTTGAGTTGATGGTTGACCGACAGATTGTGAAAATTAGCATCATCGGTGTTGGTATGATGGCTAGGCGTCCTGGTATAGCAGCACAGATGTTTGCTACTCTCGCTGAGGCTAACATCAACATTCAGATGATTTCCACTTCAGATGTCAGGGTTAGTTGCATTATCAATGCCGCCGACTGTGATCGCGCTATTGCTGCCCTATGCCAAACCTTCCAAGTCAACAGCTCACAACTTCTGTCAGTAACAAATACCTCCAATCAGCTATTTCTTGACACGCTACCAGTTCGTGGAGTGGCACTCGATTGCAACCAAGCACGCTTAGCAATTTGTGATGTACCTAACCAAGTCGGGGTGGCAGCTAAGTTATTTGAACCATTAGCTCAACAGAATATCAGTGTAGACATGATTGTTCAGTCAGGGCGCTGCCGCGTGATTGATGGTGTTCCTACGCGAGATATTGCATTCACTTTACCGCAGATGGATGTAGGAATGGCTCGACTTACCCTGGAGAAGGCAGTATCAGACTTGGTTTGTGGTGAGATCGTCGTTGAACCAGCAATCGCCAAAGTCAGTGCTGTAGGCATCGGGATGATTGGGAGACCTGGCGTAGCTGCCTGTATGTTTGAAGCACTTGCTAAACGTCAGATCAATATTCAAATGATTGCAACTTCAGAGATCAGTATTAGCTGTGTTGTAGCTGAACATCAGGGAACCTTGGCGCTACAAGCTATTCATGCTGCCTTCGGGCTTTCAGGTTTACAAAATATTAGAGACCGTTTCACAAGTTAACTCCTCTCTATATGTAGAAAAGTGGCGCGAAAAGATTAGGCAGGAACACCCCTTTGACCTTCCAAATAAGGATTTGGGAGGGAGCGCGGTCAATATTTAGTAATAGGTTGATCACTCAGGCAGATACATAGCAGAACTGTCATTAGGTCTAACGTGGAGGTAGCGTTCGGTCGTCCCAATTCTGGAGTGCCCCAAAGTGCGCTGAGTCAGATGCAGCGGAGCGCCGTGATCGAGACTATGAGAAGCGTGAGCGTGTCTCAACCAATGCGGACTAACATTTTCGTTAATCCCAGCCCTTTTAGCAGCCGCCTTGACAATCCGATAAATCCGGATGCGGTCGAGGGGTTTACCATTTTTCGAGCGAAACACCGGGTCACTGACACCGGCATCAACCCTTAGCTGTTGCAGTTGTGTCCAAAGCGTCGCTGGTAACAAAATGGTGCGAACCTTTCCCCCTTTACCAAGAACGGTAATCTGTCCCGTCTGGCCTCTGGGCACTGTATCCTTCCAACAGAGCTGACAAAGTTCGCTAACGCGCAAGCCAGCTAGGTAGAGAAGGCGCAGAATCAAATAATTTCGCAAATTTTTCTCCTCTGCAATCATCGCCGCCACTTCCGGCTCCGTCAACAGCCGCTCAGTCAGGGCATCCTTCCCCTTAGGCGTTCGCATCAACACGCCGAGATTGACCTCTAATACTCCAGTACTTAAGGCAAACTTGAGGAAAGATTTGACCGCTGCGATCGCAATCCGCTGGCTATTGGGAGCCATGCCTTCAAGGGTTTTCTGCCACCCCTGGATGTCTGCTAGCTCCACCAAATGAAGTTGCTTATTGACGTAACTCAAAAAGCGATGAGTATAACGGCGGTAAACATCTTGTGTTCTAGGCGGGCGCCCAAACAGCCACATCTCTACCAACTGAGCAACAGCGTCAGTAGCTAATAGCGCATTTGCTTCATTAGAGGAAACTGCTCCCATCCAGTACCAAGTGCGTGGGTTTCCCGATTTTACCAGGAGAGTTCCATCACCCCGCTTTTTTACAACATAAGATAAAAGTTATGTTGCGCTATTAGACCTGATTGTTACGCTCACAGCTTCTTTAAATAGACACAACCAGAGTAAACCCCACCATCGAGTCTAGTGCCGATGGTGGGCGGTGATGAACTGTTAAACACTACGCTTTTGCTTTACCCCAGTAGATTAGCACTGTTTTCCATTTAATGGCACAATTTAAGTGGCACCATTATTGAAAGAGTGAGAGGAGTAACCTAGATGTTTCAGATAGGACAACAGCGGAAGTTATGCCCAATGACCTTTCGAGGAGAGAGGTGGCAACTGGTCACGGATACTCAGGCGATTAAATCTGTATTGAAAGCCATAGGGGCAAGAGACGATGATTACCGGGCGCTGTATGTATACACAGACAATGCGGAGGCAAAGGCTCCGATGGAGTGCTGGGCTGGGTGGCATCGAGTGCCCAGCAATGGGTCTCTGTTTATTTGCCTCTATGACCGTGGGGAGCTGTACAACCCGTGGGGAGATGAGAGCGAAGACAGAGAACCCCCACAAGGTTAGAGCTGACCCCCATCAGTGCTTAAATTCGAGAGTTCAACGATACGTGGCGCTCGCCTCTGTTGTCAGGTAGCAATGGTTGATGCCTTGTGAGTCAGTCACTGGGGCTTGCATCTATGGCGGGTCATCTTCCTCAAACTCGTCAAAGCGCAGGTCACTCTCTCGCTCTATCTTCTCCTTAGCTCCGTCGCGTAAGAGAACCGATATGGTTTTGTTGAGAGCATTGGAGGCAGCGTTTAGAAAAGACCATTCCTTGTGGGTCAGCCTGACATTGATACTCTTGGTAGTCTGTTTGATGCGCTGTCGCCTCTCCTTTGGCGGTGTATCTCGATCATCCGGGTCTTTGGTCATGTGGTGTAAAGCGTAGTGTAAGCGCGTGTTTTTATGACCATTGTCGGTTGTGGTGGTACTACCAAGGAAAGAGCGCCACGTCAGTTTACTTAAACCAGCATCTTTTGAAGAAATCAAACATGAGGTTTACTCGTAGATGACTCTGATGCTGTGCTTCCCCGTGCGATGTAGAGCAATCAATCTGACTGCCAAGCGATCGCCTGAACTCTTCTGTAACTCCTCTGGTAAATAATGCTGGTGTTTCTCTTCCAGAGGAATTGCCTCTGGTAACTCGACCCGAATCTGGTTTTCGTGAGCTGCCGCAGGTTTTCGCCGTATCCTTCCGAGGCACGGTTAACTATGCGCTTAGTCATCTCAGCTAATAACTGATCGCCAATTGGATCAGCAACCTGACATAATGGTACTGCCAAGTAATTGTGTTGCCAAAACTGGGTAGATGGTGAATTAGAGAGCCTCTGCTCTCATCCGAAGGTTCCTAGTGACCAGTTCAGGTCACCCAACCTTATTGCCTGCTACCTTGTAAATCGACTTTGAGGTTTGGGCGGCAAGACTTCTGGTTGCTAATGTTTCCACCGCCACCGTTGCCACTTGAGCCACTGCCTCTAAGGGAAGTGATCGTACTGTCTTCAAGACCTGTTGTAGCGGTTCTTCCTCAGGTAGCTCCCCTTTTACCAGGTAGGCTTGGAGGTGGGAAAGAGTCCACCCTTTTAAGGCTGCTAGTTTCTCCAGATTTTCTGTCTCAGGCCAAGCTAGATAAGACTCCCAAAATCTGACCGACGACTGGCTAACGCCCAGTTCTCTAGCAAACTGGCGTTGACTCTTAGAGCCTCGTAGCTCAACTACTAATTTAGCTAATCGTTCAGTTTTTAAGTCCATAAGAATATCTTAGGCGATGCAGGCTTGCTCAACATTTCTCTGCGTAGTAGATGCAGTAAAGTATTGAATAGGCAAATATTCAAATTTGAGTGAATAATCATCTAAAATTTTAACGAATCATGAGTAGCTCCTCGCCTTGCTCAACTGGCAGGGTCTGCTCAAGTTCACCACAAGTATACAGTTCAGTAGACCCCAAAGGGTTGGAACCACATCTAAAAAAATGGGTGCGGTAGACAACCAAGTGGAATTGATTTCAGAGTTCGAGGCTACCCATGAACACTTTGCTTAGATCAAATTTCGATTCATCATCTTGAAATCGAGTTTGGCTTCAAACTCGAGCCCCAGCAATCGCCCTTGGGCGAACGCCCACTCAAGAACTGTCAGCGGCGGCAAGAGAAACGCGATAGCTTGCGAGAAGAGCAAGGCAGGTCGCCTCAAAGCTGCCAAAGTCAACCAAAAAAAGTCGGTTAGCTGTCTGCACGAATTCTTGAAAGCGCCGTAAATTCTCTAACTGAGAAGTCTTGTCGCACTCTTAAATGGTCAGAGTACCACCTCTAACCAACCCGCTCGACAACCAACCGAGCACCAAAAACGTTTATTTGTGTAATTTCAAGATTAACAGTTAGAATCTACGACGCAAGTAGGGATAAATGCAGAGAGCTGCCGGATACCCACATATCCGACAGCATCTCATGAAACGAAATATTTCTAGCGCGATTATCCCACAAACTCTTGCTGTAGTGCAATTTCCAGCACCAGCGCCCCAGCCTCCACAACTGAGAAATTACCAGCTACGACTCAAAAAATCTCTCTACCAGGAAATAAGCATCCGATCAGCCTCTGGTTTGGATAGCGCGGCAAATGGAACTGGAGTTGAGGGGTGAAGCTAATGGCTAAGTTTACTCCCACTCGCAAAAACAATCCCTGCCTCATCTGCGGTAACACTTCAAGTAAATGCCGGACGAGTGAAATCAAGTTTGGGGATAAACCGACAACCCTGCATCTGTGTATGGGCTTCCCCGATGATGTACGCGACTCCCAATTCAAATACCTGGGATTGACCAAAGACCAATTGTGGGGTAAGTACATTCAAGCCACCGATTGGTCTGAAGCACTCATACAGAGCAAATGGGAGCGCCTTACTCAGGAACGGCAGGAACGCGATCGCCTAAAACAACAGCGGCTATCATTAGCGCTTTCAGTTGAGGAGCGGGATAAGACACTCCGCAAGCTGCATAACTATATCCAGCTATCAAACCGACACCGGAAGAACTTACGCGAACGCGGTCTTTCAGACAGCCAGATTAACGCTGGGTATTTCTTCTCTGTAGTACCCTACCAAAAAATTCCCTATGGTATCCCACTCAACTTTCCCGGCGTGGACTTCTCTGGGCAGAAGCTTTGGCTCAAGGATGCGGGTATTATTTGCCCAGCCTTCGACCCAGAAGAGCGGTTGATTGGTGCCCAGCTACGACGAGACAATCCAAGCGACGATGGACGCTACCGATGGTTGGGCAACGGCGAGAAGTCATCCCACCTACCCAATGGGGAGCTGCCGCTCAGTTTCTGCCGCCCTCTTGGGGAAGTAAAGCGTTGCAATCCAGCACTGGCTGAAGGGTTCCTCAAGTCGTTCATCGCAGCCCAGAAGTTAGGACAAATCTGCATTGGTGCGTCTGGTGGTCTGCACCAGTCTAGTCCGGAACAGTTACGTCAATACCTAGAAGCAGCGGAGGCTAAAGCTGGAGAACCCATCGATCTGTACCCAGATGCAGGTGATGTCTGCAATCGTCAAGTCTTACGCCGATGGGTCGCTCTTGTCGAGCTACTCTCTACCTGGGGCTACTCACACCTCCGGTTTGGATGGTGGGAGCAAGTTACGAAAAATGAATGTGACGTTGATGAGCTAGAAGACACTAGCGCGATCGCGTACATCTCACCTCAAGAATTCTTTGCCCTGGGCGCTCAATACACGGGTTACTTACCCGAACAATACCGGGTCTTGCCTGACCCAGAACCAGATATTGAACCCGACACCGCTGCCTATGCAGCCTATACAGCCTGGGAAGACAAGCAAGAACGAATCGAGGATATTGCTGCTGCCTTCGACAAGGAACGCCGCAAGCAGCAGTGGCTGCGTCGGCTTGAACGCGAACTTAACCCCCATCCAGATGCTTTTGTTTGGGGTCAGCGCGAAAGTCAAGCCCCATCACCTCAAAGTTTATGGGAACTAGGATACCAACCCTCTCTAACGGTACATCAGCGTTATTTGAACCTGGCTGACATTGATGCTTCTTTCCTGTGTGTGGTAAGTGCCATGAACACTGGGAAGACTCACGCCCTAGCTGAGTTTGCTGATACAGACTCACTGCTAATTATCTGCAACACCATCGCCCTAACTGAAGCATTAGCAGCACGTTATAATTGCCGATGCTACAACGAAGATGGTATCAACCTGGGTGCAGTTGACCGACTGGCGATTACCGCTGATTCCCTTTGGCGGGTGCCTACCTTCAACAAACGCTTCAAACGGGTAGTAATTGACGAAGCCGATCAAGTCACGGCTCACCTGACGAACGGGTTTACCTGCAAGCGCAACCGAGAACGAATTCTAGCAGTCTTCACCTACTTTGCTGCTACTGCCGAACAATACATCCTGGCAGATGCCGACCTATCAGGTCCAGTGATTGACTGGCATTGTTCCCTAAGAGGAACTTCCCCATTCATCCTCAAAAATACCTTCCAACCCAACCAGGGGCGAACAGCCTACCAGTTTTTATCTCAAGCAGCAGCGTTTGAGTACGGTTGTCAACTGCTGGAGGAAGGCAAGCGGGTTCTGTTTGTCTGCGATTCCAAGACTACCGTGAAAAAATCAGGAGCGCTGCTTTCTGGAGTGAACACCATCGAGGGAATTGAAAACTTAGCTTCTGATTTAGGAGACAAGCTGGCAACTCGCTTCCCTCACAAAAAAGGTCAAGTCATTCACGGAGACAATAGTGGCAACCCAGATGTTCGGAATTTTATCAAGAACATCAACGCTTCACTTCAGTCCATTCGCCTGGATTACCTAGCTTACAACTCAACAATGCAATCAGGCATTAGCATCGATTATGAGGCGTTTGACGAGGTAATTTGCTTATTCACCAGCTTCAACCTAAGTCACACCGAGCTGGGTCAATTGGCGCACCGTTACCGCCCTGTTGTACCGATTAATTTCTGGATTGCTGAGGGCAGAACCGGACTTGAGACTAACTGTTACAAGATTGCCAGCAACTTGCTCCACAAGAATTGGGCTTCTGGGTTATCCCTGAAAATTGACCCTAACACGGGAATGGTGGGCATCGATAACCCAGAATTCTTGCAGCTAGTCAGTTCCTTAGAAGCCCGTCGCAATTGGTCGCTGATGAACATCCAAGCGGTGTTTAAAGCGCATTTAGAGAAGATGGGATATCAAATTGTTCCGCATCCCGATGAAGAGCTGCTGACAGGCTTAGAGGGGGTAAATGAAGAACTCAAACAACGCAAGTGGATTGTCGAGGCGGCTGAAATAGCAACTATCTGCAAATCCCCTCTGCTGACCTCCAAACAGTACCAGGGCCTGAGTAATAAACCCAATCCTGACTTTTACGAGCGCTGCCAGTTACAGAAGTTTGACCTGCATGAATTTTACGGGATGGCGGTCACTGAAGACTTAATCCAACTAGACGACTTTGGGCAGCTGCGGCACAAGCTGACTCGACTGGATCTGCTGCTTAACCCGGAGTCGATGGCTCGTCGCATGGATTTAAGCGATCGCCGCAAACATCATGTCATCACCGACCTGAAACACTACAAATTACAGCGTGACTTACTATCAGACCTTGGCTTACTGGAGTTTATTGACCCAGAGTGCGAGTATCACTCATCAAACCTAGTAGCACTCGGAGAACGGGCGCGACTAAAAGCAGTGGAGATTAAGAGCCTACTGGGAATTACCATCTCTGTTGCCCCACGTTACCTCAAAGAAAGCAGGATACTTGCCCATAAAGCGCTCAGAGCCATTCTGACTCCTGGCAATACCCTGCAAGCCAAGTGGCTGTTATCTGCCCTGTCAGATGGCACAACTGCCAGTTTCACAGGCAAACAGTTTGAGAATCAGGAGCAGGCTAACGAGTATTGCTCTAGGCTGTCCCCAGTAACCCAGTTAATTTGTGAGGCGAGCGCAATTGAGAAGCGTTTCAAGGCACGAGAATCCACAGATTCTCAAATTCATGCTGACTTATGTGCAACGGTGGGCATCAAGCGCAGGCAGACTCGTCAGACAAGAGTTGGACGCTTCTATCAAATCACCGCTGAATCTTGGGAGTTGGCTTCAAGAGTGTTAGTACACCGCCAACAGCAGCGTCAACAATGGATGAATGAGCGCGAGAAGGAACTTGAACAGTCGGCAAAAAGATTTCAGCATCTGCACTCTGACGAGATGCAGGCAAAAATCGAAGCCGAAATTGAAGATAATCGGCGGCAGGATATTCCGCCTCTCGTTTTCCTGGCGGAGTGTCTAATTAAGACAGCCTCATCAGAAGCTTCGTCACACCCCCCGCATGATATTAGTATTTATGACTTTTTAGGGGGGGGTGTTACCCAACCTGAGCCAGTTACCTCCGGTCAAACCGTCGAAATCAGCCAGAGGGCTAGGACGGAATTTGGAGCCAAACCAGTATCACGGCTGCCGATTGCAGGGCTGACTGTTGAGCAGCTTGCGACCGGGCGGGATGACTTCGACGAGTATCACGATTATCTCAAAATCAAGTCAAAAGACGGTGAAGCCTACTGGGTTCCTGCCGAGTGGATTGTTTCCCCCGATGGTTTGCCCGTGCGTCGTGACCCTAATGCCTACACTCCAAGAATTCCAGGCTCAACCCTTATGACTTGGCGCAACTGGCTTTTAGGAGTGCGATCGCTCAATGAACTTGAGCAGTTTGAGCGAAAACGAAAATCAGCTGACCTCCAGGCTCTGGTAGATTCCCTTGAGCCAGAGCAACTGGTAACAGTGCAGCAGCGCTTTAAGAACTGGGGCATAGAGCGCTCCTGGCTACCACCGGAGCCAGTTTTTGATGAGTCTGTGCTGCCAGATGTCGCTGATATCTTAACCACTAGCGTTGAGTTAGGTCAAGAAACTCTTGCTAAAGTGGTGAAGATGCTAATTAATGCTGAATGGTTTCACGAGTATCGACGGCAGATTTGGAACTACTCGTCCAGGAAGTTGAAAGCTGCGATCGCAAAACTGTCGCCTGAATCCTACCTAATTTTATCGGGAGTAGCACCCTGAGTTCGTGATGGTCTTTTTGAGCGGCAAGCCTATCCTATATCAAACTCAGGTTCTTTTAAGGGAGTTGCGTCAGATTGAAGGCGTTGTAACTCTTGGAGAGTTAATCCTCGCAAACTATCTACCCTCTGCTTGACACTCCCCAAAAACTTCTTAAAATGCGGACAGTCCTGACAAGAAGGCTGTTGACCAGGAATCAAACAATGACACTCAATTTTGGGTCTTTCCTTAAAAGCTCGCCCACAACTATTGCAGAGGTAACGTTGTGTACCCCCAGGACTACCATTTTTAGCAATCTGCCGGGATTGACACCTCGGACACTCGATACCCGAAAATTGGGGTGAGGATTGCCAGTCTTTCAAAGCTTGCTGCATGGCTACTTCACAGCGCAGCTTATTGAGATAAAAAGTTTCTTGTGGATTCATAAAAACCTCAATGAATTCAATTAGAAATTTTGAGAACTACCGATTTCACTTCTCCGTTGTGGATAGTGATTCGCTGGATAATTTTGCGGTAAATCTTGAACTTATCGTCGTTACTCAGGGTGTGCCAGATGGCTAAGTTGTTACCAGCTCGAATAATCTCTTCTGCTGTTTTAGAAGCTAGGGACTCGGACAAAAATGGATTAATTTCTTCGGTAATTTGTTGACGAGTCTTAGCTTTGAGACTTTCCAGATCAGGGTCAAAGCCCGGAATCTTTTCAAGAGCCTCTAGCCGAGCTTCCAATTGCTTCAACTTGTCTGATTTTTCTGGGGAGGATAAGCGTTGAGCGTTGGATTCCTGACCGAGGGTTGCAGAGGTCTGCACTAACGTCTTAATTAGGACATCTTCAATTGTTTGTTTGCGAGTGGATTTGAGGTTTCCGCATCCCATTCCCGCATATCTACAGGCAAAATAGTAATAATGTCCTTGCTTCTTCTTAGCACTTTTTGAGATGCATTTTGACCCACATTCCTCACAAAAAACCAGACCGCTCTGATAGGTATGTTCTCGATAAATATCAGGCTGAGAAGGGTCTTTATTAAGGCTAAAATGTCCCACTCTTGAGTTAAATTTAATGATTTGCTTAATCTCGGTAGCTTCTTCATCAGTAAGCAAGCGATGTTCAGGATGAGTATCAGAGATAATTTGCCAATTAGCTGGGTCATTTAGCTTTCTCTTCCCTTTGCCTATAGTAAGCTTCTTGAAATAAACAGTATGCCCACATAACACGGGGTTAGTTAACCAGCGATTGAAGCCACCAGGTGTCCAATGAAAGATTCCGTCTTCACCATTTTTGTGTGCACTTGTCTTGGCGATGCCATATTTTTTGAAAATCGCTCGAACTGCCCGACTAACCCCTCTCTCTTGGAGAAAAATATCAATACAGTCTCTAGCAATCTGTTTGATTGTCAGACCTGGAAGCTTTTCGGGAACTTCACTATAAAGGTCTAGATAGTTGGCAGGACGGTTTTCAATCAGGCAGAGGAAGAGGCGATAATCTAGTTCATATTTGTCTTTAACGACTCGATAACCCCAAGGAGATGTGTCACAGGCTGTTCTCTTATTTCTACGGTGTTGTTTGCCATGTCGAGTTCGTTCTGATAGCAAATCGGTTTCCCATTCGGCAAGAGACCCCAAGACATTAGCCATCAACTTGCCTTGCGATGTACTTAAGTCAATTTGTTGGTCTAAAATTCTGAGATTGACACCAACTTCTTGAAAGACATCAATACACTCGCGCAGTTTAGTTAAAGACCTAGCAAGTCGGTCGATTCTGGTAATAATGACTTCATCAACTTTCCGTTGATGAACCAAATCCATTAGCTCATTAAGTGCAGGTCTGTCATCTCTGCTCCCCGATTGGATATCTTTAAAGATTTCCGTAGCGCCAGCCGCTTCCAATCTGGCTATCTGTTGCTCTAAAGCATGAGAGTCAACAGCTTGTTCGCGGGAAGAAACTCTAGCATAACCAACAACTTTTGCCATTTTATCAATCCTAAATTTCGGCAGTACATTGAAAAATTTTAACCGATGTTTGTGCATATCCACTGCCCACTGGATATGCACAAACATTCGTCAAAAACTCTCGAATAGAACTCGAAAGAATCTCTTTTTCTCTAAGTTAATTAGTCTGAATTGTTCGGGCTTAGCTTTAAGAAAGTAAGTCCTTAAAGTATCTAATATTAATAATCTTCTTGGTAGGAGCAAACTAATCATGAGACGGGCTGTTGTCTATCAACATTTGAGAGGTTGCTATAGACACTACCAACCCGAACACTTAGGGAAGCGGTTTTTTTGAACTTGTTAAGAAATATTACGTCCAGACCCAGTGAATATAGCCCAGTAAGTCTATAAATCCTTCAACTCGTTGCATCTTGCTGGTTGTCTTTGTCTTGTAGGGTTGTCCCCCACGCCAGTCGAACTCCGAGATAAATAACTCTTTCCCAGCTCTCAAGGCGTTGATGTAATCCTGCCAATGACCGCTGAGAAGCTTTTCCTCAAATTGCTCTTCGTCAAAGTGGTCTCGCAGCGCCAGGAGCCAGTAACCGTACCAGCCGACTTTCTGAAGAAAGTCAAGATAGGCTTGTTCCATCTCTAAGTAAGGCTGTCTCATGGCAGCAGGTTCTAGCCAACGCTTCTTTTTTAGAAGTCGTATCCGGGCAGAGATGTTATCTCTTTGTTGTGCATTAGATAGCCAATTGGGTTCTGAGTCACATGGACCCAGTATCCAACTTATTAGAAAACTCTGCCTTTGAATTTTCAGGAATAGATCCATCGGGCTTTTGAAGGGGTAGCGAATCTTCTTGGTTGCTGCCCACTCTCTGATGTATCGCCCTCCCCTAACTAGAAGTTTGAAGCAAGCCAAGTCTATGTCCGTAATTAATTCCAGGTTTTTAAGGCTCGTTTCTGGTAAGTAACGCAAGAGAACGCCTTGTTCTTCTATTGGGTTGGGAATGATTCCCAAAAGCTTATGAGCGAAAAGTACTCCTCTTGCCTGCCAGAAGTAGCGCATAGTTAGAAGCCAGTAAGCCTGGTTCTGGTTTTTAGGGACGATATTAAGGGTGGAGGGAATTTTTCCGATCGCTTTAGCGATTTTGAAAAATCTTTTTCCCCTAAGAGTGTTAGGGATGTATATCTCTGCTGTGGGAATCCAAGGTCGCTCAATATTCAGTCGCAAGTCTTCTTCTTTTGCTCGTGTCATCCATCGATTTAAGGCAGATATTACAACTGCCTTCTGCTGACGAAATTCTTCTGGGATATGAAGAAGATGCTCTGGGACGAGAATAAGAGGTAATTCCAGCAGAGCTGGTTGCCGCTGCAATATCCGTTCGGCAAAAGCTCTTTTGTCTTGTTCGGTAGTTGGAATTACGTCAGTCGGAACTTTGTAGGAATGCAGCACGGGTTGCAAGTGAAGCGAACAGTTCAGAATTAGTTTATTACCTTGACGGAGAATAGTACACTTGTTCGCAAAACTTTGCCGTCTTGAACTCTTTAATTCTCAGGACTTCATTACCTGTGTTCCCGCTTCTGGTGAGTATCTTCCTGCTGTTTCTCTGTTTTCTTCTAACTATTCCAGTTGAGTAGACGCTTGAATATCCATCTCATCCAGCGGTTCTTCAATCGCATTGCGAATCCAAGTGGCATCAAATTCCTTTTGCGTATGCGCTCGCACTTCAATGCTGATTGTCATATCATCAGCTTTGTCAGATAACGCTTGCAGCACTTCAAACAGTTGAAAGATTTGAGATTTGTTCGTTGTAGAAGTCAGTTTGTAGTGGCGAGCGGGTTGTTTACCATTAACAATGTCTACTAAGACTGAACGTTTGACGCTGCTGCCTTGAGACTTGTATTCAACAGCCTTTGTATCTTCCCTTACCGTCTTTTGAGCCGTGCTGATGCCACCCCGATAGTCAAGTGTGGTTTTTTGCTGGTTGGTGTCATCTTCGGAATCGTCCTCTGATGTTCTATCCAGTTCTTCATCAGCTAAAGTCGGAGTACGCAGTTGAGTGGCTAGGCTGGGTGACAATAGATAGCCGGAAATGTCTAACTCGTCAGGCGGAATCACTTGGTTCAAGCTAACTAGACTGGGATTTTCCACCAGCGGCGTGCCATCGGAGGAAACCGTCATCGAGGGGACGTAACCCAGAATGCCTTGTTCTACCGCTTTGAGAATGGCTCTTTTAATGGGTTCTACCCCTAACATCTTGGGAAAGTTGGGGAAGCGGAAGAAATAACTGACCAGTTCCTCTGCCGTAATATATTCAGTATCCGGGTTCTCTAAACCAGACAGCCGTACCAATTTGCCAGGGGTAATGGACTCAAAGACGTGATTTTTCAGCGCGTCTAACACTCGGTCTTGTAGGTTCTGACTGGTGTTGAGTTGGGACTGTAAATCAATTGTTTCTAGGCGGACGGGTTTGGAGCCATTAGGGTCGGGCAGTGGTAACAGAACATAGTCATAGAGGCGGCGAATCGCGGCGCTCACTTCGTTGGCAGTATCTCTGCCTTTGGCAGTCAGTTCATCGGCATCTTCAGCAGTGAACTTGTACTTCTTCTTCTGCTCGATGAGTGAGGTGATCGCTAGTGCCATTCTCGCACCTTTTCGGGCTTTATCCATCTGCGCTCGATTGGGAACCACAAACGCGATCGCATTCTTGTATTCTCGCTTGTCGTTGCCTCGGTTTTCCAACCATGAGAGGGCATCCTCGATAGCCGCCTCCGGACTCTTCTGTGCCCAGCTAGGGTCGAGATAAACTACGCTAAACTGCGGCACTTGGTCAGTGATTCGACTAGACTGGGCAGGCCATACCACCACCTTGCCGCGTTGAGTCTGCAATGCCTTATCTAGCTCAGAGCGGATTTGTTCTAAAACTTCATCCCCGCTCACTTTACTTTCTTCGTCGGTAATCAGCTTGTTGAGATTCGGCTTGGTTTCAAACCGATAGCGACGCCCGACATAGTGCAAGTAAAGTAACTGTTCCCGCAAGTCACTTAGAGCTGCCGTTATCGTCGTGCGGTCAAGCCCTGCTGTCAAACAAGCCCCGGTTATATCCTGTTCCAAAACACCTCGGTCTTCGCCGCTTCTTGCCCCGAACGAATACATTAAGATAGCTGAAGCCAGACGAGTTCCCACCTTTAACTGCGAGAGGGCGGGTGCATCTTGGGCAATGCGGTTATCGACGATTTTCACCTTCGCCTTACGCCCCGTAATGTCCGCCGCTAGCACGGAAGTGTAGGCATCTCGCTCTCCCACCTGAGTGAAGAACGCATTTCTCACCGCTTCATGGCTAAAGAGAACATTGCCCGGACTAATCAGCCAGGAGGGGTCTTGGGCTTCGCGGAGAGCATAAACAGTACTGGCGAGGAATTGCAGCGCACCGCGAGTGCGTTGATAACTGGGAAGACTACCCCAACGGTGATACATCAAATCCAGTAAGTCAGGATGAAAGGGGTAGCTGGATTGAATCCGATCTGCCAGTAAATCAGCTTGTTGTTGGACTTCCTGTTTTTCCCGGTTGGTATCGGCATAACTCTCGCGGAACTTGCGGTAGAGTTCGGCTTGCTGCCGTGCGACTTCAGTGATAATCGCTGGATCGCCCACATCGGTAAACAAACGCCGCTGGACGACTTTCATCACTTCATCGCCGGAAACGGGTTCTTTTTTAGCATCAATTCGGCTGACGAGTTTATCCAAAGCACTCAGCAAACCTTCATTGCCAAAGGATTCCTGAACGCTGGCTTGGAGGGAATAAACTAAAACTGTCTTAGGGAGGTCTCGAACCAGTTCGGTGAGTTTCTGCACGAAGGTGAGAACCTGCCGACCGAAGGTTGAGTCTCCTACCTGTAACCCCATCGCATTCTCGATATAGACAAGAAATTCGTCGATCAGGAGTAGGATAGAGCGATCGCCAAATATTTTCCGCAGCACGTCGTTACCAGGGGCAATGCGCTGCTGGTCTTCGGTTTCTACCAGGGAGTAGGCTTGATGTCCACCGAGCTGCCATGCAAAGTAGCCCCAAGGTGTAAGAATGCGGGGACCGTTTTCAATCTGAATTCCGGTACTGGCGCTGATGTCCAGACCGATTAAGGTGGCAACCTGTACCGTACCGGGTTCTGGAAGCGTGTCTAATTGCGGAAATCCTTGTAGTTCCTGGCGATGTTTGGTAATGTGATAAAGGCTAATTAAGGCGTGGGTTTTGCCGCCGCCGAAGGGGGTACGCAGTTGCAGGACGCGATCGCCAGGTTCTCCCCGCAAGCCTTTAAGAACATCTTCGAGTAACTTTCTCAGTTCCTTGGTAAGATAGGTGGCGGCGAAGAAGTCACGAGCGTCACGGTAAACCTTGGGGCATTTGGGTTCTTGACGAATCACAGCACCCAGGCTTGCGGCATAGGTGGCATTATCTAAGTTACCCGCCAGGATATCTGGGTGGGGGGTAACGACTTGCGTCCAGGGTTTGATTTGATAGGCGCTACTCATATATTCTTCGAGGGAGAGATTGGGGGTCGGTCAGCATGGAGGTCTCTTTTAAGAGTGTTCCCATCTGATTGGGGTAGACGCAACTTTTCTGACTTTTTTTCCTGAAGAAGTGGGTGGCAGCTATCTGCTTACCCGCGAACCGAGACGCTTTAATATACTCAGGACAGAGTACAGCTCATTTTCACGAGTCTGGATATCGAACGCTTTAGAATAAGCATATTTGGGAGTTTCTTGTTGGGTCAGTTTGATAAAAACAAACTCCCGACCATTGGTCATTAATCCAAACGTTTCTTGAACCGGGTTGGGATTATTGAGCATATAAAATAGAAGTTGGGAAAGTGCCGACATGACATCGACTTGAGTTCGCTTGGACTCGATAACCAGTATCCAGAGGTCGTCTTTGAGGGTCAAGACATCAATATATCCTTTGATAATTTCATCTTCATCTTCCAGAAAAATTTCGACCTCAGCCTCGGTTTGAATATCAAAATCTTGATTATAAAAATCGGCTAAATCCAGCAAGGGAGACAGCACCACCATTTTTACCATGTCTTCTAACATGGGGCGGCGTCTGTTTAAATTGAGATAGTTGGCTTTAATCCGGTCTAGGGCTTGCTTTTGGGAGTCAGTGATGGCGGGTAAGTCCTCTCTCCACTCGGTAAAGAATTGCTCATCTTCAGCTAGGGTGAGGTTAAATTTCTTTTCTAGGTCGTACAGGCTAAGGTTTTTGGCTTGAAGAGTTTTAACCATAATGAGTGCGTTAATTACTAATGACTATTTGACTTAGTTTTTTTAAGATACTGAGGACGCTGTATAGCTCATTGCCGCGATTGCGAATATCGAAAATATCAGATGTGGCATATTGTGGTGTTTCGCCTTTGACTAATTTGATGAAGATGAAACTCCCACCTGTGGTAATCATGCCGAAGCTTGGTTTTTCTGGATGGGGGTTTGCCAACATATAAGTAATAATCTGCGAGAGTCCTGCTTCTATGGAAAAAGATGCTCTTTTTGACTCAATCGCCATCACCCAAAATTGGTCTTTCAAAACTAACGTATCAATTTTTCCCTTGACAATAGTCCCCTCATCTTCTACAGCAATATCTACAGATTCTTCTGATTTCACATAAAAGGGAGCTAAATAAAAGTCTCCAATGAAGAGAAGCGGGTCGAGGATTGCCATTCTAATAACATCTTCTAAAAGAGGTGGGTAATTAAGGAGATTAAAATAACCCGCCTTTACTTTATCTAGAAGTCGCTTGTCTAAATCCGTGATTTCTGGTAGGTTCTCTTGCCACTCTGAGAAAAATTGGTCATCCTGAACGAGTAGAAGACCAAAATTGTCGATTAAGTAGCGTAAGTCTATATCTTTGGCTTGAATTGTCTGAACCATAGTTATTAAGGAATGGAGAATAGGGAATAGAACAAGGAAAGGTTACTTTCTTTGAGTAAACAAGTTCTCTTCTACAACTCGTTTCCAAGAGGCGAGTAGGGTATCGATCGCCTGTTGTTCTTGAGTGCGCCCTTGTATCCCATCTTCCTGTCCCGGTTCTGGGGTAAGGGCGCGTCCGGCTAAAGCTTGGGCAACCAGACGCAGTTGGGTGGCGTCGGGTTGTGCTAAAGCGAGGAAGTTAGGAATTTCTAGGGGTTTGTGTTCGGACAGCCACAAGAGGCGGTGCAGGATGTCGATGAGGGTGGGTGCAGCACCAATGGCTTGGGGTTTGACGTTGAAAGTCTGTTGTTTCTCGGTTTTCTGGATGCCTAAGTCTTCAAAAGCACCGCGATCACTATAATCTTGCAGTTGTACTTGGTTTTTGGTCTTTTTGACGAGGGCGAGTTTGCCATCAGTTAAGCCACCAGCACCGTCAAGTTCGATACCGACACCCCGCGCTAAGGTATTGGCTTCGTCAAACTCTACGATCGCTTCTCCATATTCGTAGCG